>JANLUQ010000606.1:0-7245 GCA_031363565.1 Armatimonadota bacterium
GGCATGGCATCAGACAGGTCGGTCCAATGGATTAGGTCGGAGGAACGCGCGCATGGCAGATTGCCATCTCTATTGTTGGTTGCGTAAGCATAGTAAACGCCCCGGTCATTGAGGATGGATGGATCGCCGAACTCGTGGTCAATGACGGGGTTGGTGTAGATGGGTAACGCCTGTGCCGCTATCACTGGCGTATTAGAATGGGCCGCGAAGCGCACCGGCTTACCCCCACCCCGGTTCAGGCGGCGCGACGGCCTGGCAGCGACCCGTCGCGGGGCTACATGGATGGCAGGACGGGCGACGACCCGGCGGCGCGGCGCGGCCGGGCGGACAGACGGTTTCGGATGGCGAACAGCCTTCGCGGGTGAATGGGTGCGGGTCCCCTTGATGCTGCCGATCGTGTCGTCGCCCTGCTGGGCCAGTGCCGATCCGCCGACCAGCAGAAGCAGCGTGAAGAGGAAAAGGCGCGAGAGAATGTGCCGGGAGGTCACTTGGGTGTGCCTCCCTGCGCCAATAGAATGGGGCTGCCGGGGGACAGTTTTAAAGCGTGAGCAAGGGCGGCGTCGGCGGCCTTCGGCTCTCCCAAAAAGCGCAGGGCGCGGACGCGCGACGCCCAGGCGACGGCGTTCGCGGGGTCGTCTTTGAGCGCATCGGCGCAGTCGGTCAGCGCAGCCCCGCAGTCGGCCCGGAGTTTTGACCGGATGCGGGCCGCCTGCGTATCCGTCAGAGTCTGGTGTTTGTAAAGGGCGATGCTCGCACCGATCTCCGCCGTCATGAGTCTTGCCGACTGCGCCTCGGTGTCCGCCTGGACCTGATGCAACCCGCTGGTCGCCGCCTGCTGGTTCCGCAGCCGGGTGGATTGGTCGGCACCCGATGGGGCGGCGGCCTGACAAAGTCTTTGCGCTTCCTGGTACTGCGTCGTCCGCGTTTGGAGCGATACAGTCGCCTGCTCAGGCGTCAGCTCGGTCTGCTGGAACTGCAAAGCGTCGGCGTCGGCTTGCGAGATCAGTTGGCTTGCCTGCCTCAGAAGCGGGGAGGCTTCGGCAGGGTGGTTACGGCCTGCTTTTGACAGGCTGAGGCCCAGCCAAATCGAGAGCGCGACGACAGCTAGGGCAACAGCTGCGAAGGCCAGCGGTTTGTAGGAGGTGCGCTCCTCACGAAACGTCTGCGGCTCGAGACGCACCTCGCGGGCAGGCGTGAGCGGCAGTTCCCGAGGCGGGGCGGCTTGCGGAATAGCCACAGCGGGGGACACACTCGGGCGGGGCGGTAGTGGGACAGGAATGGGCCTTCGAGCTGGTAGACCGACCTCACGCACCGAGGCGATTGGTGCGGCAGGTTTCATGGCTGTGACCGGCAGAACGGTGGAAACGGGCTTGGCTGCTTCCGGCTTCGTCGCGGTTGACGCCATCGGATGTCCACAGCTCGGGCACTGAAGAGCATGAGGGCTAACGAGGTGCTGGCAAAGGGGGCATGGGACAAGCGCGGGGGAGCGTTTCTTGTCTTCCGCGTCAAGCTCCGAGGCCAGGGGCACGGTGGGAAGAGTCGCAGGTCCAGCCGCCTCAGATGAAGGAACATCGTCTGTGTTCTCCAACTTCGCCGGGGGGACGGAGACAAACCAGTCGAAGATCTTACATCTGGGACAATCCACCTCGAAGGGAGTGAGCACATAACCGCACTTGGGACACTGCATCTATCACTATCATTCTCAGAGAGTGCGCCGGTCGCCATGGGGAGCCTGTCACCGGCGGCTGCGCTGCGACTTCTAACTTGTCTTGACTTGCTGCTCTATTATACCATATCCCCGGTGGCTGGCCCACTCAGAGATCATAGATCAGGGATCTGCCAGTCTATCTCGGGCTTGCCGAAGCCGCGCAGGGCAGCGTTGATCTGGGAAAAGGGCTTGCTGCCGAAGAAGCCGTTGCGGGCCGACAGGGGCGAGGGATGGACAGACTGGACGACCGTATGACGGCTGGTGTCAATCAGCGGCACCTTCTTCTGGGCATAGCCGCCCCACAGGACGAAGACGACTGGATCGGGGCGGGCGCTGACGTGGTTGATGACGCTGTCGGTGAAGGTCTCCCAGCCTTTCCCTTTGTGGGAGTTCGCGGTGTGGGCGCGCACGGTCAGCACGGCATTAAGCATCAGGACGCCCTGGGCGGCCCACGGCACGAGGTAGCCGTTGTTCGGGATACGACAGCCGAGATCGTCGCGCAGCTCCTTGTAGATGTTGACGAGGGAGGGCGGCGTCGCAACACCAGGGCGGACGGAGAAGCACAGGCCGTGCGCCTGGCCCGGCCCGTGGTAGGGGTCCTGGCCCAGCAGGAAGACGCGGATGTCGTCGAAGGGGGCCAGTTGAAAGGCCGAATACACGTCCTTGGTGGGCGGGTAGACGGCGTGGTGGGCGCGCTCATCGGCGACGAACTCTTGTAATCTGGGCCAGTAAGGCTTATCGAACTCACCCGAAAACGCGGTCAGCCATGACGGGGGCAGGGGCGGCAGCGGGACGGGATCGGTGGAGTCGAACAAGGAAGATTGTGCCATCCCTGATTGTACCCGGCAGAAGGGGAATCGCGCTCCGTTGCCGAACTAGGCAGGCAAGGAGATCGCAAACATGACAGTCGAACGGTTCGAGACGCTGGTCCGCCGGCTGGAGCGGTACGCGAAGCAGTCGCCGTCCGCCTACCGGTTCCATGTCGGGCTGCTGGCGGTGCTCGGCTACTGTTACATCTTTGCGATCGTGCTGCTGCTGCTGGCATTGATCGCCCTTTTGGTCGGGGCGGTCGTCGGACTTGTGGTGCTGTCGGCCCGCCACGGCAGTTTCGGCGCCCTCAATGCCTTAAAACTGCTGATCCCGCTGGGGATCGGGCTTATGGCGCTGATTGGGATGATCTTCCGCTCCTTTCAGGTGGATTTCCCGGAGCCGGACGGCGTCCCTATCGAGCGGTCGCAGGCCCCCCGCCTCTTCGCCGCCGTGGACGAGATCTGCCGGACTTTGCAGGCGCCCCGGCTCGACCATGTGCTGATCCGGGACGACTTCAATGCCTCGGTGTTTCAGCGTCCGCGCTTTGGGCTGCTGGGCGGCCACACGAACTATCTGATGCTGGGGCTGCCGCTGATGGAGGCAGTGCCAGCCGCACCGTTCCGGGCGGTCCTCGCGCACGAGATCGGGCACCTTTCGGGCAGCCACAGCCGCTTCAGCGGCTGGATCTACCGGGTCCGGCAGACATGGGACCAGATGCTGCACTCGCTGATCCAGCAGGAGCACGGCGGGGTCTCGCTCTTCCTGCCGTTTTTCCGCTGGTACTCGCCGTACTTCGCCGCCTACTCGTTTGTTCTGCGGCGCGGGAACGAGTATGTCGCCGACCGCTGCGCGGCGCAGGTCTGCGGCGCGGAGGCGGCGGCCCAGATGCTCATTTTGAGCGAGCTGAAAGGGCGGGCCTATGGGCAGGAGTTCTGGGGGGGACTTTTGGAGCAGGCCCGCAACCAGCCGCGCGTGCCGGAGGACTTGTATGGGAGCCTGCAGGACGGGCTGCGGAAGCAGTACAGCCAGGAGATGCAGTGGTACGAGGACGCCTTGGAAGAGCGGACGGGCCTGGGCGACACCCACCCCAGCCTGACGGACCGGCTGGCGTCGCTGGGCTACCGCATGGTTCCGGGCGGCCCGCTCGACCTGCCGAAACTGCCCTTGCCACTGCCGCCGCCGATCACGGAAACGGCCGCCGATGTTTATCTCGGCGCGCTGCGCGAGCGTCTGGCGGCGCCGTTCAATGCGAAGTGGCGGCAGGCCATCGCGGGCGCATGGGTCAGGCGGAACCAGGAAGCGCGCGTCCAGGAGCAGACTTTGGAGGCATTGGAGACGAAGACGGTCGAGAGGACGCTCACATTGGAGGAAGCCTGGGAGCGCGCGCAGCTCATCGCCGACGTGCATGGGGTGCAGGAAGCCCTGCCGGTCGTACACGAGTTCCTGCGGGCGCAGCCCGACCACCCCGAGGCGAATTTCGTCTTCGGCAAGATGCTTGTGGAGCGGAAAGACGCGCGGGGCGTCCCGTATCTTCAAAAGGCGATGGCATCCGCCCCGGCCTCGGTCGGGGCGGGCTGCGAGGCGATCTCCTGGTTCCTGCGCGGGCAGGGGCGGATTGCGGAGGCCGCCTCCTACCGGGAGCGCGGGCGTCGGCATCAGCGCGAGTGGGAGGCGGGCCAGGCGGAGCGGGAGGATGTGAATCCCACCGACAAGTTCCTCTATCACGGGCTGGCGCAGGAAGACCTGGCGAAGTTCCGAGCGCAGCTCGCGCGTTTCGAGTTCATCGGCAGGGCCTACCTGGTCCGCAAGCAGGTCAAGTATCTGCCGGACAAGCCGCTGTATGTCCTGGGCATCGTCCCAGTCGGAACGAACGACCCGAACCTGGCATCATGGCTTGGGTCCAAGCTCGAATTTCCCGGCGAGACGATTCTCCTCATCCTGACCGGCAGCGCGCAGAAGATGGAGAAGCCGCTGGCGCAGCTCGCGACCGCCCGCATTCTGAGCCGCTGACCTTGGGCCGCGTGACGGCTCACATAATGGCTCACATAATGGCTCAGATAATGGCTCACGGGTCCGGCATGAACTCCACCCCGCGCGCCTCCTTGCCCAGAGCCGTAATACCGGCGACGGCCAGCAGGACGACGACGATCACGGCGGACAGGCCCAGGGCATAGTCAGGATGGTGCGTGCCGCCATGACGCTCAGCGATCTTCGTCTGGATGTTGGCATTCGCGGCGGCCAGCAGGTTGCCGAGCTGGTAGGCGAAGCCGGTGAATGTCCCGCGCAGCGCAGTGGGGGAAAGCTCGGTCAGATGGGCAGGGATGACGCCCCATGCCCCCTGAACGCAGAACTGCATCAGGAACGCACCGACACCGAGCAGGACCGGGGAATGCGAAAAGGCCCAGAGAGGAACCACGGGCAGGGCAAGCAGGGCGAAGATGACGATAGCCCGCCGCCGCCCAATCCGCTGCGAGAGCGTGCCGACGACGATGCCGCCGACCAGCGCGCCAAGGTTGTAGACGATCACAATGGCGCTGACCGTTTTGGGGTCGAACTTGCGCTGGACTTGGAGGAACTTCGGGTACAGGTCCTGGGTGCCGTGGGACATGAAGGTGAAGGCGGTCATCAGCAGGACGAGGTAGCAGAACAGGCCGCCGTGCTGATGCAGCGCCTTCCGCCAGTCAAAATGCGCTCGCATGGGCCGCTCCCGCTCCCAAACAGGCGACTCTTTGACCTTGGACCGGATGAACAGCGACAGGAGGGCAGGCAGAACGCCGATGAAAAACATCCAGCGCCAGCCGAGATGCGGCACGACGAACGGGTAAAGGACGGCGCCCAGCAGGTAGCCGACCGGATAGCCCTGCTGCAGGATGCCGGAGAGCAGCCCGCGCGAGGCGGCGGGCGTGCTTTCCAGGGCGAGGGAGGCTCCCAGCCCCCACTCGCCGCCCATCGCCACTCCAAACAGGGCGCGCAGGATCAGAAACGCCGTCAGGGTCGGCGCGAAGCCCGAGGCGAGTTCCAGGACGGAGTAGAGAATGACATCGATCATCAGCGGCAGACGCCGCCCATATCGGTCCGCCAGCGCGCCGAACAGGAACGCCCCGATGGGCCGGCAGGCCAATGTCGCGAACAGGACCGAGGCGCCCTGCTGCGCTGAGGCGTGGAACTCCTTCTCGATGTCCTTCAAGACAAAGACGACCACGAAAAAATCGAAAGCGTCTAGGGTCCACCCCAGGTACGCCGCGAGAAAGGCATTCCGCTGGTCCGTCGTCAGCACCCGAAGCTGCGGCAATAGTGCCATTCCATCCCCCTTTTCTGCTACAATGCTCCAACATGGACCTATTTGATGAAGGTGACACGCCCGCCCCAACGACGGCGCCTAACACGCCGCTGGCGGCCCGAATGCGGCCCACGACACTGGAGGAGTTCGTCGGCCAGGCGCGCATCCTCGGCCCGGACAGCCTGCTGCGGCGGGCCATCGAGGAGGACGCCCTGACTTCGGTGATCTTCTTCGGGCCGCCCGGCGTCGGTAAGAGTACCTTGGCCGGTATCGTCGCCCAGCGGACTTCGTCGCACTTCGAGAACTTCAGCGCCGTGACGCAGGGCATCCCCGACCTGCGGAAAGTCATCGAGGCGGCGGCCCTGCGGCGGCGGTTGTACGGCAAGAAGACCGTGCTATTCATTGACGAGATCCACCGTTTCAACAAGGCCCAGCAGGACGCCCTGCTGCCGCATGTCGAGAACGGCACGGTCGTTTTGATCGGCGCGACGACCGAAAACCCCTACTTCGAGGTCAACGCGCCGCTGCTGTCCCGCGCCCGCGTCTTTACGTTCGAGTCGCTATCCGAGGAGCAGCTAGGCGCGCTGCTGGACCGCGCCGTATCCGACCCCGAACGCGGCCTGGGCGGATTGAATGTCGTGCTGGAACCGGAAGCCCGTGCCCACCTGATCGACAAAGCCAATGGCGATGCTCGGACGACCTTGAACGCCCTGGAACTGGCCGCGACCACGACCCGGCCCGATTCGCGCAAGGCGGACGCCGTCCGGCGCATCACGCGCGAGATCGCCGAGGAAGCCTTGCAGCGGCGCGCGCTGACCTATGACAAGACGGGCGATACGCATTATGATACCATCTCAGCCTTCATCAAGTCCATCCGGGGCAGCGACCCGGACGCGGGGCTGTATTACCTCGCGCGGATGCTGACGGCGGGCGAGGACGCCCGTTTCATCGCCCGCCGCCTGGTCATCCTGGCCTCGGAAGACGTGGGCAATGCCGACCCGATGGGCCTGCTGGTCGCGAACGCCGCCGCTCACGCCGTGGAGTACGTCGGCCTGCCCGAAGCGCAGCTTAATCTGGCCCAGGCCGTGACATACCTCGCCGCCGCCCCCAAGTCCAAAGCTTCCTATGTCGCCTTGAAACGCGCCCTGGCAGATGTGGAGGCCGAGCGCGCCCGCCCCATCCCCAAGCCCATGCGCGACTCGCGAAGCGGGACAGGCCGTGCCGCCAAGGGGGATACGCCGTACCTAAACCCCCATGACTACCCCGGCAACTATGTAGGGCAGGAGTATCTACCGGAGGGCGTGCAGACCCAGCCCTACTACGAGCCGACCGAGAACGGCGCGGAGGCGGTCATCAAAGCGCGGATGGCGGCGAGGAAGGGGATGAGCGGTTGAAAACCGCTCGCTAGGAGAGGCACCCTTCGGGTGAGGGGAGAGCCTTTCTGTCG
>JANLUQ010000633.1:0-12896 GCA_031363565.1 Armatimonadota bacterium
CCCCCGACGAGTCGTTTTGGCGCACATGACCCGGTGCCGATGATGGAGGGCGAGGGGACCTCGCCCCCAACGCGCCATGGTGTAGGGGCAGGGTTTCACTGCCCTCTTACTTTCGACGCCGGTTCACGCTGCTTTCCCCGCCACCACCGCCCTCTTTCCCCGCTTCCACATCCACACCGCCGCCAGCGGCAGGGCAAGGCAGGCGGCGTAATAGACCACGACTCCCAGGCCCGCCCCCACGATCCGGTTCAGCCCTATCTTGTCCAATGCCAGAATCGCCAGCGGGTGCATGACGTAGATCGCCAGCGACTCCGTCCCCAGGTAGCCTAACACCGCCGTCAGCCGGCCGCGCCCAAGCGCTCCGGCGAGGACCAGCATCAAGAAACTCATCCCCGCCGTGTAGCCCCACTGCCCAAACTGATACGCCGCCGTGTTGACATGTTGATGCCGCATTGCCGCCACGGCCAGCGGCGTGTAAATGGCGAACGAAGCCAGCGTCACCGCCCCCGCCCCCCAGATGCCCCGGCGGAAAATCTCCGGCCATCGTCCGGACTGGCCGAACAGCCACAAGCCCAGGGCGACCGGCAGGATGTCCCACAGGATCGTCGTTTGGAACCGATGGGGAAAGACGTAGCGGTTCAGCCCATAGATGCCCGCCTGCAAAGCGGCCGCACCCAGGGCAACAGCCCAGAACGGCGGGCGTTTTCGGAACAAGGGGAGAACAAGCGGCAGCAGGACATACATCTCCAGCACGAGCACGAAGAAGTATAAGTGGAAGTACGCCGTCCCGTTCTGGAGCAGCGCCAGCGTCGAGCGGATGCCCGGCGCGTGCTGGTGCTTGATAAAGACATTGACCGCGATGTAGACGGCGCTCCACAGCAGGTACGGCACCAGGGCCGCCTGCACTCGCCGCTTGGCATAGCGCCCCACATCATTCCCGCGCGCCAGACTCAGGGCGTTGACGAAACCACTCAGCATCAGGAAGCACGGCACCGCCCACTGCGCGTCCTGGTTCGGCACCGCCAGTGCGTACCAGGCCCAGGTCGGCGGCGCATGAGAGTGGGCCGGGTGCAGGGCGGGCAGGAAGTGGCCCGAGACGTGGATGAAGAGGACGGCGAGGATCGCCAGTCCCCGGCAGACATCCAGCGCGCCCAGCCGCGCCTGCCCCGACTGCCCGCCGTCCTGTCGTTCCTTCACTCCCACTTGTCCCGCTGCTGCTGCTTCCTGCGCTATGCCCGCCCTACTCGTCATGCCTGCCCTATTCGCTGCGCCCTGCCTCTAATCCTGCCAAGTCCCTGGCCAACATTCCCTGAGTCGGCGACTGAAGTCGCGGCAATTCGGGCACGAAGTCGCCCTTCGGCGACTCAGCCTCCGAACCTGCGAAGGCAGGTTTTGTGAACTGTCCGTCCCATAACTCCCAAAGACCGTGCTAGAGCGTGCGAATGAACTCCAGCACCTGCCGGGCGTGGTCTTCCACCTTGACACGTGGGTAGGTCTTAGCGATTTTGCCCGCTTTGTCTATCACAAACGTCGTCCGCTCAATACCCCAATACTTCTTGCCATAATTGTTTTTCTCCTTCCACACCCCGTATGCCTCGGCGACCGCGTGGTCGGTGTCGGCCAGCAGAGGAAAGGGGAGTGCGTGCTTCTCGGCAAAGGCGACATGTGAGGCCTGGTCGTCCGGGCTGATGCCCAAAATCACCCCGCCCGCCGCCTCGAATTCCGGCTCCATGTCCCGGAAAGAACACGACTCAGTCGTGCAGCCCGGCGTGTCGTCCTTCGGGTAGAAATAGAGGACGACGGCTGATTTGCCCTCGTAATCGGCCGGCGATAGCGGCGTCTCACCCTGACGCGTGATGGCGGGGACACGAAACGGGGGGGCGGGATCGCCCACGATCAGTTCAGCCATGCGTTGTTCTTCTCCATTGTCTCTGAAGGATGTCTCGCGGTAAGCCGGGGTGCTTGACGCCCCGGCGGGGGTGTGCTAGAATAAGACTGTACGAAAGGACCTTAAACTATGCAGTCTCTGCGACAAACGATAACTCTCTGCCTCTTGGGGGCGACTTCCCTTCCCCTCCTCGCCGGCTGCGGCGGGGGCGGCGGCAACGGCAACACCGGCATCGGTACGACCGGAACGGGCACCACGGGGACAACCGGCACAGGGACGACGGGGCCCGCCCCGAATATCCTCTCCGTGAGCGTAGTCGAACCCAACGGCCTCACGGCCTCGCTGTCTGAGAATACCAACAGTATCAGCGTCGGCGGCAGCGTTATCTACACGCTGACTTTGACTAACAGCACTGCCGCCGCCGTCTCTATCCACTACAGCACCGCCACGCCGACCCAGCCGCCGGCCGGCTATATCGTGCGGGACCCGTCCGGCAACCAGGTCCCCGGCTCGGTTCCTGGCCCGCCCCCTCTCGATACGCTCTCGCTCGCGCCCGGTCAGATCCTCACCAGCACCCAGACCATCACCGGGTATACGGTACATGGGACCTATAATGCGACCGCGACCTTCAACGATAGCGGCACGTTCGTCACCCTGACGCCCCTCGCCGTTGCCGTGCAATGAGGCCACTTAACCCTCCGTCGCTCACCCCTCACGCTGCGGGCGCTCCCAGATCATCTCGGGGACGCCCGCGCGGCTGTTTACCAGCCGTGCCAGCACGAACAGGTAGTCGCTCAGGCGGTTCATATACCGCCCTACTTCCGGGTTGACCGGCTCCGCCTGTTCCAAAGTCACCAGGCACCGCTCCGCACGGCGGCAGACCGCCCGCGCCTGATGCAAGGCCGCCCCGCCCGGCGACCCGCCCGGCAGGATAAAGTGCCGGAGCGGCGGCAGCTCGGCCTCGAACCGATCAATCTCTGCTTCCAGCCGCGCCGTCGCGTCGGCCCCAAGACGCCCCACCGCATCACCGCGTGCAAGTGGTGTCGCCAGGTCCGCCCCGACCTCGAACAACTCCCCCTGAACGCGCGTCAAGACCACCCGCGCCTCGGCATCCTGGATCAGCGTCAGCGCCGCTCCCAGGACTGCGTTGCATTCGTCCACCGTCCCATAGGTCTCGACGCGCTCCACGTTCTTCAGGACGCGCTGGCCCCCGTACAAACTCGTCTCCCCACCGTCGCCGCCTCTGGTATAGATCTTCATAGCCAAAGTATAGACCGGCGGCAGGAGCAAAGTCAACCGCGTTTCCCCGTTCTTTGTGTCCTCTGCGTCAGGCGGCCCGTGTGACCTTGACTGCCCACGCGAATTCGCCTGTCACTTGCACCGGCATCTGGACGATCAAGCCCTCCGCCGCCTGTGACCATTCCAGTGCTGCGTCATGGCCCAGCAGGCGTACCTCGCCGATGCCGCCGTCCCAGAGGCCCGCGTCCGTGCCCAGCGACTTGATCGTCAGGCGCGCGCCGGGCCAGGCTAGGGCGATGGCATACAGCGTGTCGTCCTTCGTGGTGAACCGGATGTCCTGCCCCGTAAACGGCTGCCGGGCGGTGTCCGTGAATGCCCCTTCCTTCACCTCGGTCGGCCCCTCGCCGAAGATGCGCCAGGGTCGTGTTCCATAGATCGCCTCGCCATTCGTCTTCAGCCATCCCCCGATGCGACGCAGCATCTCCTGCTCTGGGGCAGGGATCGTCCCATCCGCCTTCGGCCCGATGTTCAGCAGCAGCGCGCCGTTCTTGCTGACGATGTCCACCAGGTCGCCAACGATCTCCCCCACCTCTTTGTAGTCCTGGTTCTCAATATAACCCCAGGAGTTTTTCGAGACGGAGGTATCGTTCTGCCAGAACAGGGGGCGGATGCCCGAAAGCTGCCCGCGCTCGATGTCGAAGACGCCGATGCCGTCCGGCATTGCTCCGTACTTGTAGTTGATGGCGACCCCTAGCCCCCACTCGGCGGCCCGGTTGTAGTAGTAGGCTGCGAACTTTTGCAGGTACGGCACGAACGCGTAGTGCTCGATCCACCAGTCGAACCAGACGACTTGCGGGTGGTGCTTGTCCACGATCTCGCAGGTCCGCAGGAGCCAGTCTTCCAGGAACGCTGCCGTGGGCGGCTCGCCCTGCTTCGGGTTGCTCCAGTCGGTGGGTGCGGGTTGGGCGGGGGCATACAGCCCGGCGTTCGCCGCATCCTGTACGTCGGAAGGGAACTTGCGGCCCCCATCGAAAAACCACCAGTGCTCCGCCCGGTGCGAGGATGCGCTGAAGACCAGCCCCTTCGCCCGGACCGCCTCGGCGAGTTCGCCGATGAGGTCCCGCTTCGGTCCCATTTTGGCCGCGCTCCACTCCGAGAGGTCGGTATCGTAGAGCGGGAACCCGTCATGGTGCTCGGCGACCGGCATCACGAACCGCGCCCCTGACTCCACAAATAGGTCCGCCCAGGCATTTGGGTCGAACCGTTCCGCCCCGAACATCGGGATAAAGTCTTTGTAGCCAAACTCCGTCTGTGGGCCATAGGTCTGGACGTGGTGGTTGAACTCCGGATTGCCTTCCAGATACATATTGCGGGGATACCATTCACTGCCGAAGGCAGGGACACAGTAAAGGCCCCAGTGGACGAAGATGCCAAACTTGGCGTCCTCATACCAGGCGGGGATCGTGTAGCCCGCCTTTAGTGACTCCCATGTCGCCTCGAACGGCCCGGCGGCAATGACTTCGGTGATCCTCTGCATCGTGATCGGTGTGCTCATAGTGTTTCCTCTGCGCCTTAGTGCAACGGGGCCGCCCTGTTTTCCTGCGTGGAGGTTTGTATTCGCACTGATAGATCGAGAATGGGCCTGCAAGTCCCTCGTCTCGACCTCTCTAAACCGCTATACTCGGACTTGCAGGGGAACGCAATGCCAAAGAGAACTGGCTTCGCCAGTTGCGTCATTTACCCCCACCGACAAATCGAGGAGTTTTCTGGCGCTCGGAGTATAAACTGATGTTACGCGTGGGCTGTAACCGGGCCGTGAGTGCCCCGCCGTCGGGTGCAGTTGCTCCGTGAACGACCCGTCTGGTGGGGTGAGACGCCGACCGCGGAGCCACTGCCCCTCGTAGGAATGGAGCGGGGTGAACACCCGACCCTGCGGGTGAGAGAGAATCCCCGTCTTAATCTTCCGGTCGCAGACCGGTTGGCCGCAGGCCCCCCAGACCTGCCCTTCAGGGCGGGACTGCATAACAGCAGTAAATAAGGCAGCGGCTTCCAAACCTGGGAGCCACTGCCTTATGTGTCGTCTTGTCGCGCCGTGCGGAGCCTTTACAGGCCGTCGTACTTCGAGTAGCCGCGCTCGGCCCAGTAGTCGGGCGGCTCGCCTTCCATGTATTCGATGCCGGTGATAGCCTTGATGTTCTTTAGGCCCAGCTTCATTGGGACGAGCAGGCGCAGGGGGGCGCCGTGCTCCACCGTCAGCGGGACCATCTGCTGGCTGGAATCGCTCTGGTGGGTCGCCAGCAGGGCCTGTGGGTGCTGGGCGGTGGGCAGGTCAATCGAGACATAGTAGGGGTCCGAATTGCCGTCGCCATCCAGGTTGACACTCGATGTCAGGCTCACCCATTTCGTGCCGGGCTTGGGTGGGTACGCTTGTAGGAAGTCGGTGAAGCGCAGTCCGCCCCAACCAGCGATCATGCTCCAGCCCTCGACGCAGCACAGACGGGTCACCTGGTCCAGACGCCCAAATTGGTCGGTCAGGCGTCCGATCATGGGTGCTGTCAGGTGCTCAATCTTTCCCGAGGCCAGGCCCTTAATGGTCAGGGTCCAATCGGCCAGATAGTCGGCGGGGTCAGGCGTCTGGCCGTCGTAGTTGTTGCGAAGCTCGCGCGCTGCCTGCGACAGATCATAGGTCGGGACGAGGCGGTCAGGCGAGTAGAGCGCGGCAGCCACATCATCATCGAAGGTCAAGGCGCGGCTCAGTAGCCGCTGCTTGGCCAGGTCCGGGGCGGCGGGCGGCTTGATACCCAGGCGCGCGCGCGTCTCGTCCGGCAGCACCCATAGGAACCCGGCGGCAAGGGCAGCGACGCCCGCGCCGTAGATCAGGAAGTCGCGGCGCGTCTGCGCCTTGATCTTGCCGGCGGGAACGATCAAGCGGGGTGGGGGCGTCTCAGCCAGACGGCCCAGCTTCTCGTCCTCGTCCGGCGGCAAGGCGGCGGCCTGTGCCTCGGGCGCACTGCGCCGTCCCTGGGGCCGACGCGTCCGCAGGGTGTCTAAATGGTCCGCCAGATCAGTGCGCGCCAAATGCGGCTCATCTGGATTTTTGTTGTTAGTTGTCATATGGCTGTCCTTGATACGCTCGATGGAATGATCATCGGGAATGATCATCGGGAACGAGCACATCTGTTATACAAACGGGCCAGGGTGTTGGTTCCCTGTTCGGTCACCCACATCGGCTTTTTTTGGAAATATGCCTGCCTCTTGACAGGGTGGTCTCGCCGCGATATACTGACATATCGAACAGAACGGAAGATCCACAGCGTCCGTGGGTCCGAGGAGCAGACGTTGGCTCATCTCTCTCTTATCAGTTTAACTCTTATCAGCTCAAAGTGGGGCCGGTTCTACAAAAGTGCCACCCGTATGATCGCCTGCCTCTCCGGGCCTCTCCTCCTCGCTGGAGTGGTTTTCTTGACCGGGTGCTCATCGCATCAGAGCGATCGCGATGCGTCCAAGCCCATCTCAGAAGTCCCCGCATCCCAGGTGCGCGGCGATATCACCGTCTGGAGCTGGAACATCGCCGCCAAGTCACTCCAGAAGCTTGCCCCCGACTTCGAGAAGCGCGACCCGCAGGCACGAGTGACGGTGGACATGACCGGTGCCCGGATGCAGACGCGCCTGATGCTCTCGCTGGCGGCCGGTGTCGGAGCGCCGGATGTCTCCCAGCTTCAGGACACAGAAGCGCCGCACTATATCGCGACGGGGCAGCTCGCGGACCTGACGGCGGTGGCCGCAAAGTACCAAACGATGTTCCCCGCTTCGCTATGGGACAACTGCACCCTGCACGGGCGGGTCTATGCGATCCCGTGGGATATGGGGCCATGCGCGATCTATTACAAGCGCGGCCTGTTCCAACGGTACGGGATAGACCCGGAGAAAATAGACACATGGGACGATTATATCCGGGCCGGGCAGGAGATCCTGCGTAAATCCGGCGGGCGAACCAAGATGCTGCCGCTCGGCTCGAATGACCTCGGCGCGACATTCGAGATGCTGATCCAGCAGAACGGCGGTCAGGTCTTCGACGACACTGGGCGTATTGCCATCAATTCACGTCAATCCAGTCAGGCACTCGCGACCATCCGGAAGATGCGCTCGGCTGGTATCTGCTCTGATGTCGCCGCCTACGGTCAGGAATGGATGGCGGGCTTCAACGACGAGTCCATCGCGACCTATCCGGGGGCCGTCTGGCTGGCCGGGATCATCAAGGACAGTGCAGGCGACTATGCCGGCAAGAAGGCCGACTGGGGCGTCTTCCGCCTTCCCGCACTGGTGCATGGAGGTCTGCATGTCGCCAACCTGGGCGGTTCTGTTCTGGTGATCCCCGCCCAGTGCCGGAACAAGGCCGCCGCCTGGGCCTTTATCCAGTACGCGCTTTGTACCAAAGAGGGACAGCTCGCCCAGTATCGCAACATGAGCCTCTTCCCCAGCTTTCTCCCCGCGCTGGCGATGCCCGCCATGGATGCCCCGGACCCGTTCTTCGGCGGACAGCATATCGCTCGGCTCTTCGCCACAGATGTGACCAAGATCCAGAAGCTGAACCGGACGGCTTCCTGGACCGAAGCGACCAATTATCTGGGGCAAGATCTCAGCCACTGGGCCGCGACGGGCATGGCGGACGATGGCCTGTTCGATGCGCTGGCGCGGAAACTGCACCGCCGACTGGACCTGCCCATTTCTCCCATCTCGGCAATCGCTGACGCAAGCACCGACGCCCCTCTGTCCAGGAGGTCCTTATGAGCGTATTGCGTGTGGGATTGCCGCGTATGGCGGCCTCAACGGCGTCTCCGGCTCGCGGCGCGGCCTGGTGGACCGAGATCTGGCGGTATCGTCACTTCTATCTGTTCATCTCGCCGTTCTTCCTGCTGTTTGCCATCTTCGGTCTGTACCCGCTCCTGTTCTCACTGTATTTAAGCTTCGTGAAGTGGGACGGGCTGACCCCGATGCACTGGGTCGGGCTGGCGAACTTCCGGGCCATGCTCGACGACGAGCTTCTGGGGCGGGCGCTGTGGAATACCCTGATCATCGGCCTGCTGTATGTGCCGCCGATGATGATCCTGGCCTTCTTCTTCGCCCAGCTGCTGAACGCCCAATGGCTGAAGCTGCGAGCCTTCTACCGGGCGGCCCTGTTCCTGCCGTGCGTCACGCCGATGGTCGTCATCGCGATCGTGTTCGGCCTGATCTTCAGCTCGGAGAAGGGCGTTCTCAACTACGCTCTGGTACAGGTCGGCCGCGCCCTGCCGTTCCTGCACTTGCAGCCGGTTCCCTGGCTCACTAGCGAGCAGTGGTCGAAAGTCTCGGTCGCGTTCCTCGTGATCTGGCGCTGGACGGGATATAACATGGTCCTGATGCTGGCCGGACTGCAAGGCATCCCGACCGACTATTATGAGGCGGCCGAAGTGGACGGCGCGAGCCGCTGGCATCAGATGCTCCATGTGACCATTCCGCTGATGCGGCCCACATTCCGCTTCTGCGGCCTGCTGTCGCTGCTCGGGACGCTGTATATGTTCGACGAGGTCTTCGTGCTGACGAACGGTGGCGGTCCCGGAACGTCTTCACTGAACTTCGGCGTGTACCTCTTCAGCCTTGCCTTCACTGACTTCAAGTTCGGCTATGCTTCCTGCGTCGCCTACACGGTCGCCATCCTGGTCTTTCTCGGGACGCTGCTGATCAACCGACTTAATCGGGGCGAGGGGGGGGCCGCCTGACCGATGGACACACCAAGTCAAATTCGGAAGGTTATGCTGCGGGGGGCGCTGTACCTAGTGCTGACCGCCGCCGCCCTCCTGTTCATCTTCCCGTTCTACTGGCTGCTTCTCTCGGCCTTCAAGACGCCCTCGCAGATCTTCACGACGCCTCCGCAGTGGCTGCCGCACCCCGCGATCCTCGGGAACTTCGTGGATGTCTACCGCGAGACGAATCTGCCGCGCGCCTTCCTCAACTCGGTCATCACTTCGGGCGGGAATGTGCTGCTCTCGCTGTTCCTGTGTTCTCTGGCGGGATATGCGTTCGCCAAGTATCCCTTGGCTCCAGGGCACGGCAAGCTTTTTGCCTTCGTGCTGGGGACGATGCTAATTCCCGGTGCCGTAACCCTGATTCCATCGTTCTTGGTGCTGGTGCGCCTCCACTGGATTGACACCTACTGGGCCTTGATCCTGCCGGGCGCAGTCGGCGCCTTCGGCATCTTTTGGATGCGCCAATATATCGCCGCCAATGTGCCGGATGACCTGATCAGTGCTGCCCGCCTGGACGGGTGCAGCGAGTTCGGCATCTACTGGCGGATCGTCCTGCCGATCGTCCGGCCCGCACTCGCCGCTCTTGGAATCATGCAGCTCATCGGCTCATGGAACAGCCTGATGTGGGCCTTCATCGTGCTGCGTAGTCCCAGCATGTTCACGCTGCCAGTCGTGATCTATCTGCTGAACGGGGAGATGCGGACCCCCTACGGGATGCTGATGGCCGGCGGACTGCTGACGACTCTCCCGCTCGTCCTCGCCTTCTTGTTCTTCCAAAAGCAGTTCATCACGGGAATCACGGCGGGAGCCGTCAAGCAGTGACAGGCACACTGCCTGAACCGGCACGTTATTTGCCGTGGCTCTGGCCTTCCACCCGGTCCGACCAGCCGACGATCATGGAGCGGAGCGTGTCCCAGCCATCGGCGAGCACCAGGATGACATGGGGGATGACGAAGGCCAGGAACACCCAGGTCAGCCAGAAGTGCCACACGCGGGCCAGGTCATAGCCGCCGAACAAACCTTGCAGCCATCCTAGCTGCTGCGGCTTGTGGATCGCCCAGCCCGTCAGGGCTGAAAGCGTCGCCATGACCGGCATGGAGAAGTAGGCCAGACGCTGCAAGGCATTGTATTTGGTGGTGACGGTCGGGTGCGGCCAGGGCCGGTGCAGGATCTTGGCGATGGGCAGGCCGACGTAGTAGACCTGCATCCGAGCGGCGTCTTTGAGGTCGCCGCGCCGAGGCAGCAGGGACTTGTAGCCGCCGCCCAGCCCCAGCCCGACGAGGTAAAGGATGCCGATCGCGATAAACAGGTATGCGAAGATCCAGTGGATGTTAAGCGCCGATGCGAGGATCCCCGTCCCCAGGCTGAAATGGTCGTAGAACCAGGTCGTGCTGTAGTGGCCTGCCGGGGTGCTCGCGTCCACCCAGGTGTCTGGGGCGCCGTAGGAGTGACGCCAGGGTTCATGCCGGGCCACCCAGAGGCCGATGTCGGCAAAATAGTCGGTGCTGCCGCCGGTCGCCTCGTGGGGCGCATGGTGATAGACGGGCGCGGCCCAGTAGATCGCAAGGCCCGACAGCGTCATGCCCAGCAGGACCGGGATGTTCGCCCAGTGTGTCCAGCGCACCAGCCAGTGATGCTTGCGGACGACGACTTTTTCGTCCTGTGAGGTCGTCCGGCTTTTTTCTAATGTTACGGTCGCCACAATTGATCTCCTGACTTCTAATCTTTTTTCTCAAGCGCGGCGCAGGGTCGCGCGCACCATATCCTGGTCCGCGATGCTGTAATACAAATAAATCTTGCCGTCCGTCTCGACGGCGGAGGCGGCGAAGGCGATGTCGGTCCGGTCGCCCTCCGGCATGGGTGGGACGATGACCGGCTCCTCGCCGCGCGCGACGACGCGGGTGTATTCGGCGTCGAAGGCCACCCAGCCGATGCGCCAATGGGCGTCCTGTGTCGCGCCATTGTAGAACATGATGGGCCGCTCCGGGTCGGAAGTCAGGATCGGACCGGTGCTTAGGTGCCAGCCGTCCCACCCACCAGGCCGCGCCTCAAACAGCGGCGTCTGCACCGTCCACGGGCCGCCCACATGGGCGGCGGCGGCCAGGCCGATCTTGGAAGCGCCGTCGGCGGCATATTCGAAGAACAGGCGCCACGTTCCATCTTTAATATGAACAATGGTGGCCTCCTTTGGGTTCGCAGCTTCCGCTGTTGACGGCAGCCGGACGCCCTGCTTCTCCAGATGCCCACCGTCCGGGCCGGTCGCCAGCAGGAGCTGCCCCTCGCCCTTTTCCTGGTTCCAGCCGCTGTAATAGACGTAGGTAACGCCGCTCCAGATCGCCACGGTCGGGTCCTCGCATCCGTCCCGGTCTTCGTCCCCAGGCCCTGGCGCGAGGCACGGCTCATCCGCCATCGCGAAATGCAGGCCGTCGTCGGAAGAGCCATAATAGACACGAGCGATCTTCAGGGCCGGCATGTCGTCCCGACGCGGTACGGCCCGGATCAAAGCCTCCCAGCGTGCGCCGTCCTGCCAGACGAATGGGCTGAGGGTGTACATTTCGGAGAGTGGCGGCGCGCAGTCCAGGACTAAACGCTCCGTGCCCTCGACTTTAAAACGTGCCATGGATCACTTGCTCCTTCGGACTGCTTGCAGCATGGCGGTCGTCGCCGCCCGACTCTTGTAGTCCTGGTTGACATAGGCGTAAACGATCTTGCCGCCCTTGTCAATGACGAAGCTGCCCGGCTGATGCGTCATCGAGCCGGGGTACAGCCCCGCGTACTTCTTCGCCGCCGCGCCGTCCGGGTCGGACAGGAAGGTCACGAAGTCCAGTTTTTCGCCGTCCCGCATCTGGTTTAGCTTGGCGGCGTCCTCATTGGAGATGGCATAAACCGCCGCCCCCGACCGCTGGAACTCGGCCTTGTGACGGCTCAGGTCGGCCATCTGGCTATGACAGAAGGGGCACCAGACGCCCCGGTAGAAGATAAGGACGACGGGCTTTGTCCCGATGATCCTGCTCAGATCGGTCGCCTTGCCGTCACTGTTCGTGAGTGTGAATGGCAGCGCGGTCTTGCCGACCCAGCCGCCGGAATGGTCGGCGGTATCCATGACCGCCTGCGGCCGCTGTGCGAAGACGGGGCCGACAAAAATCAGGGAGAGTGCCAGCAGGGTCATGCTGAAAATCCGCGTGTGAGTGTGCATGGTACGTCCAATCGCCCGGAACGGAGAAGTGGGCAAGGAGGGCGCGGCGATGGCCGCCGCGATTGCGCGCATCTTCATCGTGTTTCTCCTGTCCCCACCGGAGGGGTCTGCAAAATAGAGCGGGCTTGCACCCTGCTCCCTCCAGCATTACAACCGGGCCAGGGGGAAAGTTCCACAGATGTCACCCGCAGCAGAAAAAGCCCTGCAGGAACATTCCTCCAG
The DNA here is from genome assembly GCA_031363565.1 of Armatimonadota bacterium. Lineage (GTDB taxonomy): Bacteria > Armatimonadota > Armatimonadia > Armatimonadales > Capsulimonadaceae > JANXMY01. The sequence goes on from JANLUQ010000633.1 coordinate 12,332, forward strand.
GGCTGCGAGGATCACCATCAAGGCAGAGGATGCCGACTTTGATCCCTGCCTGCGAAGTCCTCCTGTCCAATGCCTACGCGAAACTCCAGTGCCTGCGCGAGACCGGAGAAACGTCCCGAGGGCGGCCAGGCGTGGGCCACGGCGTCCACCCGGCCACCCAGGCCGAGTTGGGCGAGGTGCTGGTGCGCCACCGCGCAGTACCGAGCCACATCCTGATCCTGGTGTGCGCGCGCCAGGAGCACCGCGCCCGCCACGCCGGAAAGGAACACCTCCGCCTGCGACCGGGGCGTCCCCTCGAAATGCAGAGTCCCAGCCTCGCGGCCCTCCGCCTGCGCCTCCGCCGGCCATGCTCTTTCCGGTAACGCACGACGAGGGTCAGACACCGATCGGCCTTGCCTGGGAAGTATTGCCATGCCCGCCCTCAAACACCTCAAGAAGCTCCAGAACGACACGCGGGCCGCATGGTGCCCGCATGATGCTGGTGGGCGAACACCTAGGGGGGGCGCGTTCAAAATGACAAATAGGGCGCGATGAATCGCGCCCCCACATCCCATCCTGTAGGGAC
>JANLUQ010000646.1:0-4845 GCA_031363565.1 Armatimonadota bacterium
CCTGGTGCGGGATGGCGACAAGCCGTTCAAGCCGGTCTATATTCACCTCGACGCCGCATCGCTTCCCAAGGCGCTCCGCACCATCGCGTCGAGCGCAGGGGCAAGGGTCAGCAAGAACGAGGATGGCGTCTACGTCTTCGAGTCCCTGTCTGGGACTGCCGATGGCAGCGGTGCCGCTCTCGCCGGCCCCGCACCCGCACTCCAGGCACCTGCCGCGCCGCAGCCCATGGACAGCCGGCCGGAGGCGCGCTACCCGGCCAGCGCGCTGCACTGGCAGACCATCGTCCTCCAGCATGCCGTGCCGATCGACATCCTGAAGCTGATGCGCTGGGACGCGGACTTGGTCGAGACTCAGCCCTTTAAGCCGCTGGATATGCCGCAGGCCCACCCTGTCCTCTCTTCGACCCAGCCGAACACTTTCCTCCAGGCGGCTCCGCCCCTTTACCCGAATGGCGGCTATCCCAACGGCGGATACAACGGCTACCAAAACAACGGATATCAGAATAACGGTTACTCGAACGGCGGCGACCCGTCCGTACCACTGGGCACCGGCAATGGCGGTCCAGCCGGCGCGAACTACGCCAACTCCGCCCACCGCAGCCCTGAACCCGGCTCCCCCAACCAGGCCAACCAGTTCCCCTTCCAGGGCGGTGGCGGTCAGTTCGGGGGCGGCGGCGGCCAGTTTGGCGGCGGCGGACAGTTTGGCGGCGGCGGCGGTCAATTCGGCCAGGGCGGTCAGGGCCAATTCGGCCAAGGCGGTCAGGGTCAATTCGGCCAGGGCGGCCAGCTCGGTCAGAACGGACGCGGCCAGCAGGGCGCTCTGCCGGACGGCGTGACACGCATCTTCGCCTTGCAAAGCAATAACTCCCTGTTGGTCCAGGCGACAGTCGAAGGCTACACCACGGTCAAGAACCTTGTCCGCATCCTCGACATCGCCCCGCGCCAGGTCCAGATCAAGGTCGAGTTTGTCACCGCAAACGTCACTGATGTGGACAATCTAGGCGTCAACTTCGATCTGGTCCCCTATCCGGGCCTGGAATTCGCCACCAACCAGGGCACCAACACGATCAGCAACATCGCGCAGCCGACCTTCCTGCAATACGCGACCGGCAACATCGTGGCCCAGCTCTTCCAAACCCTCGTCCGCACGCGCGGCAAGGTGGTACAGGCGCCCCTTATTACCACGACGAACAATGTCACGGCAACCATCCAGGTCAATACGCAGATCCCTTTCTTCACGCAGACGGTCGTCGCCAACGGCGGCCTGAATGGTGGAACGACACAGGCGCAGCAGGCCAACTTCCTGACCCTCCAGACTGGCCTGACCATCACACCTCGCATCAACAGCGATGACTCGGTGACCATGAACCTCGCGCCGCAGATCACCGACACCAACGGGCAGCCCGCCGTCAACGGTATCCCACCCACGATCCAGCAGGTCGTCACTACCCTGCGGACCGTCCGCAGCGGCGACACGATGGTCCTGGGCGGCCTGGTCCGCAAGCAGGAATCGACCTCGACCCAGCGCATCCCGATCCTCTCGGATATCCCGATCCTGGGCGGCATCTTCCGCACCCGCAACAAACAGATCAACGACCAGGAACTGCTGATCTTCGTTACGCCCACAATCATCGGCGAGAGTAACGACAGCGAGGCCGCTAACGCCAATGGCGGCCAGAGCGTCACCGTCACGCCATAAGCGTGAACCCGGCGATTACGAAATAAACCCGGCACTGGAAGTGCCGGGCTACTCTCGAATGGAAGTCGCTCCGCGACTGAAGACCAGCCCCAATCGGCTTGTCCTCAGGGCCGGAAGCACTTTCACTCAATAGTAGCCCGGCACTTCCAGTGCCGGGTTCTCTTTCGGGTATAATCACCCTCAAAAGCCAGTCCGATCCTTATCCCGCCATTAGTCCAGATCCCGCTATTAGTCCAGGAGTCCACCGTGTTCCGATTTTTAACCGCCGGCGAATCCCACGGCCCCGCCCTCACCGCCCTCGTCGAGGGCGTTCCTGCCGGGCTGCCGGTCACTGCCGAGCCGATCAACCTCCAGCTCAAGCGCCGCCAGGGCGGCTATGGTCGCGGCGCGCGCCAGAAGATCGAGTCGGATACCGTCGAGATCCTGTCCGGCGTCCGCTTCGGCCTCGCGCTCGGCAGCCCCCTTACACTCGTCGTCCGCAACCGGGATTGGGCCAATTGGACCGTTAAGATGTCCGTCGAGCCTCTGCCCGAAGGCCAGGCCCCGCCCCCCATCACCGTGCCCCGGCCTGGCCATGCCGACTATACCGGCATGATGAAGTACGGCCACGATGACCTGCGAAACACCCTGGAACGCTCCTCCGCCCGCAACACCGCCACCCTCGTCGCCGTCGGCGCGGTCGCCCGCCTCCTGCTGGCTGAGTTCGGCGTCTCGGTCGCCTCCCACGTCGTCAACATCGGCGGCGTCAAGGTCAACGCCGACCACATTGATCTGCGCCAAGTCGCCGCGCTGGCCGAGGACAGCCCCGTCCGCGTCGCCGACCGCGAGGCCGAGGCCCGCATCATCGCGGCCATTGACGAGGCCAAGTACCGGGGCGATACCCTGGGCGGGACGTTCGAGATCGTCACGCTCGGCCTCCCCGTCGGGCTAGGCTCCTATTCCCAGTGGGATACCCGCATTGATGGCAAGCTGGCCCAGGCGCTCATGGCGATCCAGGCCATCAAGGGCGTCGAGATCGGCATCGGCTTCGGGGCCGCCGATGTTCCCGGCTCCCAGGTCCACGACCCCTTCTTCTATGACGACGCGGAGGGCGGCACGGCCGCCCGCTTCCGGCGCGGCTCCAACAACGCCGGCGGGACGGAAGGCGGCATCACGAATGGCGAGCCGCTTGTCATCCGGGCCGTGATGAAGCCCATCGCCACTCTGATGAAGCAGCTCCCCTCGGTCAACCTCGAAACCAAGGAAGGCGTCCCCGCCTTCGCCGAGCGCTCCGATGTCTGCGCCGTCCCCGCCGCCGCCGTCGTCGGCGAGGCGATGGTCGCCCTCGTTCTGGCCCAGGAAATGTGCCTCAAGTTCGGCGGCGACAGCCTCGCCGAGATGCGCGCCAACTACGACGCCTACCAGCACACCGTCGCCGGGCGCATGAGCAAGTAGAGAGAAGAAGGGGGAGTACAGAGATGACTGTGACATTGACTCCCTGCCTCTGGACCAGCGGGGCTTATCCCACCATGTGTTTAGGCTGAACTGTGCGTCGGAGTGGCGCATCGGCTGTGTCGTAGTGAGTGACTGGCCGGAAAGTGGCATTTGCAGTTGATCCCGTGAACATCGCCCTCAGCCCAGGTGGGCTTGTGCCAGCACACCGGAGGCGATGGCGGCGGCGATCAGCGCCAATACGCCGCCCATTTCCCAGGCCATGCCCCGCCTGCGCGTCTGGTCCTCGGAGTGCGTGTCTTGGAGTCGCGTGGGTAAGAACTCTTTTCGTTGAGTGATATGCTGCCGGACGATATGCTGCTGGACAACGTGCTGATAAGTCTGCTGGATGCTCTGCCGCATGGTCATTACTCCCTTGGTCTGGTCTAATAATGGGCTATTATAGAGGGAAATGGGCCGGAGGCAGCGGGTAAAAGTCACGCGGAGCGTGTGATATGTGTCACGCGCCCATCCACCGAAGAGACAGGTAGAAAAGCCGAACAAGCGGCAACCGGGACTCGCCCTTTGATGAAAACTCAAAACATCGTTCTCATTGGGTTTATGGGGACCGGCAAAAGCGCCGTGGGACGCGTCCTCGCCCGGCGTCTTGCCTATCGTCACCTGGATACGGACGCCGAGATCGAGCGGGCGTCTGGCCGGACCATCCCGGAGATCTTCACCGAAGAAGGCGAACCCGCCTTCCGCGCTCGCGAGTCCTTCTTTTTGTCCTCTCTTGCTCCCCCATTATTAGGGTCGGGGGGGGCCTCTCTCCTCCTTTCCACTGGCGGTGGAACGCCGCTGAGGCCCGAGAATGCCGCCCTGCTGAAACAAATCGGAACCGTCGTCTGGCTTCAGGTCACGCCCGAGGCCATCCTCGCCCGTGTTCGGCGCAGCCTGCACGAGCGGCCCTTGCTGGCCGCCCATCAGCGTGACCCGCTCGGACGCATCACCGCTCTGCTGGCCGAACGCGCGCCGCAGTACGCCGCCCTGGCCGATTACACGCTGGATACCTCGGACTGCGCCGGCTCGGAAGAAGCCGCCGACCGGCTTTGGCGCCTCCTCGCTTTCGATACAGACCCGCTCTCCCTATGATAAACACGACACAGACCGTCCGCGTCAGCCTCGGCGATCGCTCCTACGACATCCTGGTCGGGCGCGGCTCCCTCGCCCGTCTCGGCACAGAAACCGCCGCCCGCATGGCGGGAGGTAAGGCTGGGGGGCGGCAAGCCTTCCTCTTCAGCAGCATGGCCATCGCGAATCGCTACGGCGCATCGGCCCGCGAGAGTTTGGAAGCAGCGGGCTTTCGGGTCCACACCGCCCTCATCCAAGCCGGTGAGCGGGCCAAGACGCTGGCCTCGGTCAGCCGCCTCTACGGCGTCCTCTATGATCAGGCCGCCGACCGGCGCACCGTCGTCGTCGCCCTCGGCGGCGGCGTCATCGGCGACATGGCAGGCTTCGTCGCCGCCTCCTATGCGCGTGGCCTGGACTTCGTGCAGGTGCCGACCACCCTGCTCGCTCAGGTAGACAGCAGCGTCGGCGGCAAGACCGGCGTTAACTTCGGGTCCGCCCAAAACTCGGCCAAGAACCTGATCGGCGCGTTCCACCAGCCGCGCCTCGTCATCATTGATCCCGACACCCTCCGCACCCTCCCCAAGCGCGAGCGGCGCTCCGGCCTT
>JANLUQ010000677.1:0-8651 GCA_031363565.1 Armatimonadota bacterium
AGCAGGTACAGTCCTTCCTGCGTTCGCTCGTTCTGTTGGAACTCATTCCACCAAGCGCTGACTGGCGTGAGCGTGATCGCCTCTTCAAACAGGCCAGCGACCCGCTGGTAGCGAGGGGAACGGGACTTTTCTCGTGCGCTAGGATCAAATGTTTCCGCCACACGTCGGGAGGCACCATAGGCAACCATGAAGAAGGCAGGGGAGGCGCTCTCGAACAGTGGTTGCCATTTCTTGTCGTTAACAGGTTGGGATGGGTTCATCACCTCAGTGTCACCCAGGGGGACGATCATCGCGTGTCCACTAATAGAACCCGTCGTTTCCGATCCCCATGTCTCGGGCACTTCCTCTACATCTTGCGGATGTAAGCCGATTTTGGTCTGTACTGTTGCAACCCTCGATGGCCGGGGCGGGGGGCCGCCATTCAATCCCGTCCGCCGGACAAGCAGGTAGGGGCGAAAGCCGCTGCTCAGGATGACGCGGCCTAGTACGCTGAGGGTGATAGCCGTCAGGATGGCTGATTTACCGGTGCCGTTGTCGCCGAGAATGAGGTTGACATTGGGCAGGCGCGGGGCTTTCGACTTGGTATGCCGCCCGTCATACTCAAACAACGCACGCGCGTGTTCAAAGCACCGGAAGTTTGCGACAGATAAGCTCTCGATATACATGGCGGCCTTCTTTTCTCCGAGTGCAAGGAGTATACCCGATGGAACCTCTCCCCGCTCGGACCTCTCCCCGGAGGGCGAGCGCCGACAGTCCCCTGTCAAGGGAGGGCGAGGAGGGAGGCGGAAGAGGGACCGGTCAATGCGCGGCGGGGGCGACGTAGCGGAGCATGACGACGTAGTGGCAGGCGCTGGCGGCGAGGACGAAGAGGTGCCAGAGGTCGTGGGCGTTGAAGCGGCCCGGCCAGAGATGGGGGCGGTCGGCGGCGAAAATGAGGCCGCCAGCGGTGTAGAGCAGGCCGCCGGCAAGGAGCCAGCCGAAGCCGGCGGGGGTGAGGGCGTGGCGGAGGGGCTCGGCGGCGAAAATGGCCAGCCAGCCGATGACGGCATAGAGGAGGACGCGCACCCAGTCGGGGAGTCCGTGCCGGGGGCGGCTGCCGACGATGCCGAATATCGCGAGAGCAGTGACGGTCCCGCCGAGGCCCCAGCCCCATGGCCCGCGCAGGCTGACCAGGCAGAGGGGGGCATAGGTGCCGGCGAGGAACAGGAAGATGGCGATGTGGTCCACGCGCTGCCAGCGGTCGAGTTCTTCTTCGGAACGCCAAAGGGAGTGGTAGAGGGTGCTGACGGCGTAGAGGAAGACGAAGCTGGCCCCGTAGAGGGCAAAGGCGACAGTCCGCCAGGGGTCGCCATGGGCGCGGAGCAGCAGGGCGAGGAGGCCAAGGAGGCCGAGGCAGGCGCCGAGGCCGTGGGACAGGCCACAGAAGGGTTCGCGAACGAAGAAGCGGCGGCGGTGAAGGATGGAGTCGGTGGTGGTCTGGGTCATGCTGAGAATTAGGATACCCGAAAATGCTCCGATCGGATCCTATCCCCGGCACAAGTGCGGAGCAACTGCACCCGACCGACCCTTCCCTCATGTCGGGTGCAGTTGCGCCAGGGAAGGGTGGGTGAAAGGGGGTTAGGTGGGATTGTTGAGGGGCTGGCGTGACCGGGGGGCGGGGGAGAGGACTTTTTTGGGGGGTCATGTTTGCGGTGGGGGTCGAGAACAGTTACCCGACGATCCGGCTGCCGGACGGGCGGATGCATCTCGATTTCCAGTATTGCCGTGGATTTATGATGCCACAAACGCCCGGAAAGAGACAGGCGGGTTAGCTGTCGCGCTCGACGATGTAGTGGGCGAGGGCGCGCAGGGGATCGGCGTCGTGATCGAAGCCGTCGAGGGCGACCAGGGCGGCATCGCAGGCGCGGCGGGCGAGGGCGCGGGAGGCGGGGATGCCGAGGACTTTGGGGTAGGTAGCTTTGTCCTGTTTTAGATCACTGCCCACGGGCTTGCCGATCTTGGCGGCGTCGCCCTCGAGGTCCAGGATGTCATCGGTGATCTGGAAAGCAAGGCCGGTCTGCGCGCCGTAGATGTGCAGGGCGCGCTCCTGGTCAGGGGCGGCGCCGCACAGGCGGGCACCGGCGAGGAGGGAGGCCAGCAGGAGGGCACCGGTCTTGCGGGCGTGAATGGAGGCGACGGTGGCCTCATCGAGGTCGCCCCGGCCCTCGCTCTCGATGTCGGAGACCTGGCCGCCGACCATACCGCGCGTCCCGGAGGCGTGGGCGACCATGGCGACGGCATCCAGGACCCGGTCGGCGGGAAGGTGGACGCGGCATTCGGCAATCAGGTCGAAGGCGAGGGCGAGCAGGGCATCGCCCGCAAGGATCGCCATCGCCTCGCCGTAGACGACATGGGAGGTGGGGCTGCCGCGCCGCAGGTCATCGTCATCAATGGCGGGCAGATCGTCATGGATGAGCGAGAAGGTGTGGATGCACTCGACGGCGCAGGCGAGGGGCGTCACCCATTCCAGCTCGCCGCCGACCGCTTCCGCCCCGGCATAGACAAGGACGGGGCGGAGGCGCTTACCGCCGCAGAAGAGCGAGTAGCGCATGGCTTCATGCAGGCGCGGCGGGAGGCTGCCCAGGGGGGGCAGATAGATGTCCAGCGCGCGGTCGGTGAGGGCGCGTCGCTCGGCGAGGTAGGCGGGGAGGTCAAAGGACTTGGCGGAGGTCATGAGGAAGTCCCAGACCTTCCCGCAGCAGCTTGCGCCGCCGTCAGCGTGTTCCGCATCAGCATGGCGATGGTCATGGGGCCGACACCGCCGGGGACGGGGGTGAGGGCGGAGGCGACTTCTAAAGCGCCCGCGTAGTCCACGTCGCCGACGTCATGGTTCAGGCCCTCGACGCGGTTGTAGCCGGCATCCAGGACGACCGCGCCGGGTTTGATCATCTCGCGCGTGATCATCCCGGCCCGGCCCACAGCGGCGCAGAGGATGTCGGCTTGACGGGTGATCTCGGCGAGGTTGGGCGTCCAGGAGTGGCAGATGGTGACGGTGGCGTTCCCCTGCAAAAGCAGCAAGGCCAGTGGCTTGCCGAGGATAACGCTGCGCCCGACGACGACGGCGTGTTTGCCAGCGAGGGGCAGGCCGTAGCGGCGCATCAGCTCGATCATGCCGGCGGGGGTGCAGGCATGGAAAGCGGGCAGGCCGGCCACAAGCCGCCCGAGTGAGATCGGGGCGATGCCGTCGACATCCTTGGCGGGGTCCATTTGGGAGAGAATGGCCGGCTCGTCCATGTGCTTCGGCAGAGGGTGCTGGACGAGAATTCCATGCACGGAGGGGTCGGCGTTGAGCATGGCAAGGCAGTCGGTGACCTCGGCCTGGGAAGCGTCCTTGGTGAACGGGAAGGTGCGCGACTGGATGCCGGCACGAGCGCAGGCGCGCTCCTTCATGGCGACATAGGTGGCCGAGGCGGGGTCGTCGCCTGCCAAAATGGCCGCCAATGTCGGGACGATGCCGGTTTCGGCGGTCAGCCGCTTGACGGCGGTGCCGACTTCGGCGCGGATGGTTTTTGCGGTGGCAGTGCCGTCTAAAATGATGGGTGTGGTCATGGTTTTTTAGTGGTCACGGTTTTTTGGTGGCCATCGGGTTTTAGTGGCCACGGTTTTTAGTGGCCACGGTTTTTAGTGGCCATCGGGTTTTGGTGGCCATCGGTTTTTTGGTGGCCATCGGTTTTTTGGTGGCCATCGGGTTTTGCCACGGGTTGAAACCCGAGGCTGAGAAATGCCCACCGTCCAGGGGACGGAAGAGAAGAGAGACGCAGGGCAAGAGGGCGGGAGGACCCCGCCCATATGCGGCCATCCGCCGTGAGCGGCTGGTATCACATTTCGTACAGCGGGCGATTTCCACGCCTCTTGCGAGCCTCACCAGTGCAGGGTCGTTTGGAGGTAGGCGGTCAGTTCAGCGGCGATCTGCTGGTGCTGGGCGAGGTCCGGGTGGCCGCCGCAGCCGTTGTTGTAGGAGCGGGAGAAGAAGAACGTGTGGACGTTCTTGTCGCCGCCCGAGTGCATTTGGTCAACGACTTGGGTGAGGTTTTCCTTTAGGTAGGCGGTCAGGCGGGCATCGCCCATCGGGCTGGAGAGGCAGACGATCTGTGCTTTTGGGTAGTCGCTGCGGACCTGCCCGATGAAGGTGATGTAGTTGTCACGGAACGCGGCGGGGTCCTGCTCGCCGTCGTTCTGGCCGAGGCAGATGGTGACGATGTCCGGCTGGTAGAGTTTGAAGTCCCAGGGCAGAGTTTTGTCACGCAGGTTCAGGCTGCCGAACACGTCGGGCATGGTGGCCTTCATGTCGCAGCAGCTATGCATCAGGCCGATGCCCGAAACGGAGCTGAGATGCCACTGGGCATGGAGGGCGCGGGCGGTGGTTGGGCCGTAGCTCAGGTAGGCATTGTGCTGGTCGTACCACTTCCCCTTGTCGCAGGGGACGAGCGAGAGGTCGCTGCTCGCGCCGCAGGTGATGGAGTCGCCGATGAACTCCATCTTCCGCTTGGGCGGGGGCGGCGGGGGCAGGAGCGACTGGCAGCGGAACCCGACAAACTCCAGATACCCCATCTCCGACTCGGTATCTTTGCAGAGCGTGATGGTATGCGCGCCCGGCGGCAGCCCTTCGACTGCCTGGAGGATGTTGGTCTTGCCTGTGGTCTGGATACGGACGGGCGGGCGATTGTCTATAGCGACCTCGACATAGTTATGGGTGGTGCCGTAACGGACCTCGTCGTTGACTAGAATCGCGCAGGAAGTCCCCCGGAAGCGGGCCTGGATGTAGGCACCGGGCGCCCAGAACTTCGGCTTCTTGGGGTCGGTGAAGTCAAAGCGCCCGACATAGCGGATGTCTTTGTTGTCGGCCTCGATCAGCGGCAAAGTCCCCGGCGCGCTCGCACCTTTTGCGAAGTGGGACGGCAGGACGACGGCGGAAGTGGCTGCCAGCAGGCAAAGGGCGAAGAATAGGAGACGCTTAATCATAGCGAAATAGGCCCAAACGCGGGGACGGCGGCACCGGTGGAGTCGGTGAGGTTGCAGTAGGGAGCGAGGCCGTAGCCGTACCAGAGGAAGGCGCCCGGCAGGAGGGCGGGGTCGGTGAGTTTCAGCAGGGCATCCGGGCCGTCGAGGGAAACTTTGTAGATCGCAGGCAGTTCATTCCCCGCAGCATCGCGCAGGGTGAAGCCGGCGGGGCGGCCCGACGACTGCAAGCCGCCCTGGACGCTGGTGAACGAGACGCGGAGCAAGCCCTGGGCCGGCTCGAAGGCGATGGAGGCGAGATCGGGGGCTGGCAAGCCCGCGGCGACGGCGGCGAGGCGCTTGCCGAGGGTTTTGAGGCTGGATGTATCAATATGGATAAGGTCGTCCAGCCCGCAGTCAATAGCGGAAACCATGCCGAGGTTGGGCAGGCTGTCCGACCAGGTGCGCTGGGACTCGCGGACGCGGTTCCAGCCGGACACGGACTCGGGGAAGGGGTCGCTGATAAACCCGCCAAGCTGGACATAGTAGAAAGGCAGGTCGGGCTGCCCCAGGTCGGCGCGAAAGGACTGGACCAGGGCGGTCATGCGGGCCTCATAGAGCGCGGCGTCGGCGGGGTTGGCATCGGACTCGCCCTGATACCAGAGGATACCGGCGACCTTGCCGCCGACGGCCTTGACCCGTTCGAGGGTCGCGCCGTAGAGGGAGTGGCCGCCCTGCCCCTTGCGGGCGGGGTCCCATTGCTGCATGGATGTCCCGCCGTGCGCGGCGGGGACCAGGCCGATGGGGACGCCGGTCTGGTCCACGCGGGCTTTGGCGAAGGAGAGGCCGAGGCCCGCCCCTTTCATTCGGGCAGGGTCGCGCGGCGGGATCTCGGTCGGCACGGGCTGGCCCCCGATGATATGGTGGACGGGACGCGGGGACTCGCCCAGCCAGTGCAGCGGCTCCTCCGCGGGTGCCCATTGCTCGCGGGACTGGAAGGAGTGGACGCGGGGATGGCTCGTCTCGGCATCCACCAAGTCCCCCACCCCTTCCATGTTGCTCTGTCCGGCGAGTATCCAGAGGTCGCCGACGAGGATGTCTTTCGCCCCGCCGACCTCATAGGGACCGCCGGCGGGGAGTTCAAGCGTCTCGCCCGAGTCGAGTATGAGGCGGGCGATGCCGTCGGCGTCCTGCTGCAAAACCTGGTGGTCGTGGATGGTCATTTGGCGTCCTCTTCGGTAGGAAAATTAAGGTGCATCCGGCTGGCCGTCGGCACGGCCTGGCCTTTGTATTTGCTGCCCAGGGCAGGGTGGCCATAGGGCCGGTCGGCAGCGGTGGTCATGGCAAAGAACGAGATCTGGCCGACCTTCATGCCGGGGTACAGGCGAATGGGCAGGTTGGCGACGTTGGACAGTTCCAGTGTTACGCTACCCTCAAAACCAGGATCAATAAATCCGGCCGTGGCATGGACGATCAGCCCCAGCCGGCCCAGGCTGGACTTGCCGCCTAGTTGGGCGGCGATGTCGCTGCTAAGACCGATGCGCTCGACGGTGCTGCCGAGGATGAACTCGCCGGGGTGGACGATAAACGGCTCATCGTCAGCGACTTCGATCATCTCGGTCAGGTCCTGCTGGGGTGCTTTCGGATCAATACACGAGTATTTGTAGTTGCGGAAGACCAGAAAGCGGCCATCGAGGCGAATGTCAACCGAGGCGGGTTGAACGAGCAGTTCATCGTAAGGCGTGATGACGATGCGCCCGGCGGCGACGGCTTCTTTGATGCTGCGGTCGGATAAGATCATAATAGCTTCAAGGGCGCGCGATGGCTTCAAGTGGGCGCGGTTGGTTCGGAGGGCGCGATGGGTTTTTGCAGATGTGGCGGGCTTTGTCTTCTTCGGGCGTGTCCCAAACATGGCGCATGCCTTCCGCTGCCATGAGAAAGCCCCTTTCAGGGCGCGTGGAGCCGTCGGCAGGGTCGTCATCGGCCAGTCGGGCGGCGATATCTTCCGGCATCACGTCGCACGTCATTCGGATGATGCCCTCTCGGGTTCGAGGCTCTTTCTGAGCCAGCGGAAGCGGGGGCCGGACATGGCGGGGATGTCCTCGAAACCGGCGGCGCGGGCGCAGGCGGCGGCGGGGACGTTGTCTCGGCCCACGCGCAGCCAGACCTCCTGGTAGGGGCGGCCGGCGGCGAGGAAGGCGCAGAGCCGGGACAGGAAGGCGCGGCCAACGCCGGCCGCGCGCAGGTCGGGGGCGACCAGGAGATGCTGGATCTCCACGTCCTGCTCGACCACATCTTCGATGATCTCGGCGTAGGCGGCGAGGTCACCATCGCGGCGCAGGGTAAAGGCGAAGTCGGCCTCGTAGGTCCAGGCGGCGACATGATCGGCGGAGAGGGGAAACTCATCGGAGGCGGTCAGGGCGCGGACGTCCTCGGGGGTCGCGGCCCAGCTCGCGATCAGCTCGGCCTCGGGCATCGCGAGGGGGCGCATCTCAAATGCCGGCATCGCTCTCTCCGTTGCTTTCAGTGTTGCTTTCAGTGTTGCTTTGATTGGCGGCTTCGGCGGGTTCGGCCCCGCGCGGGTGGCGGGCGAGTGCGCCGAGGACGCCGTTGACGAAGCGGCCGGAGTCCGCCGTGCTGTACTTTTTTGCCAGCTCGACCGCCTCATTGACGACGGCGGCGACGGGGGCATCGGGGCGGTAGAGCAGCTCATAGGCAGCGAGGCGGAGGATGTTGCGGTCCACGGCGGCCTGTCGGTCGGGAGTCCAGTCGGGGGTTAGGACGGTGATGCGGCCATCAATCTCGGCTTGGTGTTCCAGGGTGCCGCGCACCAGCTCCTCCGAATAGAGGCGGTTCGCGCCTTCGAGCCTGGACTGACCGAGGGCAGCCTCGATCACCTCATCGGTGGGCTGTTTGCCCAGGTCAAGCTGGAACAGCATCCGCAGGGCAAGCTCACGGGCCTCGCGCCGCGTGTTGCGGCTCTCGCCGTGGGTGTAGTGGTGTTCCGGGTGTGGATTAGTGCCGTCAGGTGTCATCGTGGGGTTATTGTACCCGAACGCCGCGCCGGTTTTGCCCCTCTGCCCCGCTTGATTCGCCGCCGGGAGCTTCGCCGGGGCTTGCGCCAGTGCATGGGGGGCGGGTCGCGCAGGGACAGCAGCAGGAAGGCGAGGGCGGTCATGCCGAGGAAGAGGCACCCGGCGGCATAGCCGTCGTCGGGGTGGACCGAGTCGGGGGCGAAGTGGGCCTGCTTGAAGAGCGCGATGCGGGTGAAGTGGATAAAGCCCCAGACGCTGAGGGCCAATACCAGCCCGGCCCCGGCGGGGACGACGAGGCGGGAGAGGTCGGAGAGGCGGCGCGGCGGTCGGCAGCGGGGCTTGGGCATAGCTTGGTTAGTACGGCGTTCCCCCATCACGGTACGGCCAGCACGCCGGCGGGCGTCAGGACGGTCAGGCCCGGCATCAGCGGTGTCAGATACCCCCACATAAATGTTGGGGGCTTGTCCCTAGTCCGGTAGCCTACGCAGAGGGCCATAAGCGTAACTGAGACAATAGGCTGTCTGAACAAAGTTCAGCAATGCTGAACAAGCAGCCCGTGTTCTTACGGGACGGCCCGTTGAACCAATTCGGTATCGCTATGCGAGGCTTCGTGTGAGGACATCAAACCAGATTCGGGGA
>JANLUQ010000696.1:0-3846 GCA_031363565.1 Armatimonadota bacterium
GGCGAGCCGGGCACGGCCAAAGACCGCGAGCTGATGACTAAGGTGCCGCACATTTTGATCGAGGGGTGCATCATCGCCGCCTGGGCCATTCGCTCCAGCACCTGCTACATCTACATCCGGGGCGAGTATGTCCATCCCGCCCGGCAGATCGAGAAAGCTATCGCGCAGGCCTATGACAAGGGCTTCTTGGGCAAGAACATTCTCGGCAGCGGCTATGATCTGGACATCTTCGTCCACATGGGTGCCGGCTCCTATGAGTGAGGCGAAGAGTCTGCCCTGCTGTCGTCCCTGATGGGCGAGCGCGGCATGCCCCGGCACAAGCCCCCGGCCGCTCCCCTGCGCCAGATTCGCGGCGCCTGGGACTGCCCGACGCTCATCAATAACGTCGAGAGCATTGCTGCCGTCGTCCCGATCATGGAGATGGGCGCTGCCGAGTACGCTAAGATCGGCCCTGGCACGGTCGGCCCCGGCCCGGTCTGCGGCGGCGCGAGCAAGGGCACCAAGCTGGTGACCATCAGTGGCCACGTCAAGCGGCCCGGCAACTACGAGATCGTCTTGGGGACGCCGATCCGCGAGCTGATCTATGATCTGGCGGGCGGCATGAAGGACGACCGGCCGCTGAAGTTCATCATTCCGGGTGGCTCGTCCACGCCGCTCCTGCCGGCGAGCTTCATTGATACGCCCTACGATTACGCTTCTTTGGGCAAGGTCGGCTCCATGCTTGGGTCCGGTGCCTTGATCGTCTTCGATGAGACGGTGAGCGTCCCCGCCTTGATGACCCGGCTGGCGCATTTCTACGCGCACGAGTCCTGTGGTAAGTGTACGCCCTGCCGCGAGGGGACGACTTGGCTGGTCAAGATTCACGACCGCATCATGGCCGGAGGCGGCCGTCCGGGCGACATTGACCTCATCCTGGACGTCTGTAACAACATCTTCGGACGCTCCTTCTGCGCGCTCGGCGATGCCGCCGCAATGCCGCTGGCCGAGACGCGCTTCGGCAAGGGCGCGATTTACTACTACCGGGACGAGTACGAGGCGCTCATCCCCAAGACCGACCGCCCGCAGCGGGTTTTCGCGCCCCTGCAAATGGCGGCAGTCTAAGAGGCAGACATGGTCACCATATCGGACAAAGCGCTCATCGAGAAAAATGGCTATGCCGTCGTCAAGGGCCTGTTCTCGCCTGAAGAGGTCGCGTTCTACCGCGACCACTTCATGGCCCTGCGCGCCGAGGGCATCAAGCCCGGAGATATGGTGGCCGAGACGGTTCAGTCCGCCGACCCCTTGAAAAAGTTCCCGCGCATGATCCACATGCACCGCTGGGACGAGAGTAGCCTACGCTGGCTCCTGGACAGCCGCCTGGGCGAGTGCCTGAGCGCCTTCCTGGGGACTGCCCCGCTGGCTGTGCAGACCATGCTCTACTTCAAGCCCGCCGGGGCACGTGGGCAAGCGCTGCACCAGGACAACTTCTACCTCAAAGCGCAGCCTGGCACCTGCATGGCGGCTTGGCTCGCTCTGGACGACTGCGACGAGGAGAACGGCTGCATGCGGGTCGTCCCCGGCAGCCACGAGTGGCCGATCCTTTGCACTGCCAAGGCGGATACCTCGGCCAGCTTTACGGATGTGACCGTGCCGCTTCCTGATGGTGTTGAGGCTGTCCCCGTCCTCATGGACGCTGGGGATGTCCTGTTCTTCACCGGTTCGTTGGTACACGGCTCCTACCCGAACACGAGCAAAGACCGCTTCCGCCGCTCACTCATCGGCCACTACATTGAGGACCGTGCCGAGCGCGTGAGTGAGTACGACCAGCCCGTCCTGCGGATGGACGGTACGGCGTTCACGATAGAAGGCGTCGAAGACGGCGGTCCCTGCGGCGTCTGGGTGGACCGCGACGGCCGGCAGGAGATCGAAGTGACAAGCCGGCAGCTTGCTGCGGCGGGGCACGAGTGAGGGAGTGACGGCGCCGTTGCCTGCTGAACGATATGAAGCGCAGCAAGACATGCTGGAAGACCTGCACCTCGCCAGGACCGCTCGCGAAATAAACGTAGAGCGTCGCGGATTAAAGATTTAGGATCAAGAGAAACACGCATGGCGGAATTACCGACAGTGACAATCGCACCGGCACAGGGGACGACGAATGCACAGCCCCCCGTAGACATGGTCAACCTTACGGTTGATGGCAAGCCCGTTTCGGTCCCCAAGGGAACCCTCGTCATCACGGCGGCGTTCCAGGCCGGGGCCGATGTCCCGTACTTCTGCCATCACCCTCGCTTGAAGCCGGTCGGCGCGTGCCGCATGTGCCTGGTCAGCATCGCTAAGGTGCCTGGCCTCCAAACCGCCTGTACAACGCCCGTTGCCGAAGGCATGGCGGTGGACACCATCTCCCCTGAAGCCAAGCAGGCGCAGAACGGTATCTTGGAGTTCCTGCTGATCAACCACCCCTTGGACTGCCCGGTCTGTGACCGGGGCGGCGAATGCCCACTGCAGAACATGACCTTTCAGTATGGGCCGGGCGTGACGCGGTTTATTGACGAGAAGCGGCACTTCCCCAAGGCCGTTCCGATCTCCGAGTACGTCGTGCTGGACCGTGAGCGCTGTATCCAGTGCGCGCGCTGTACGCGTTTCACCGAGGAGATCTCGGGCGACGGCGAGTTGGCGATTGAAAACCGGGGCAATGCGTCGATCATCTCGCCGTTCTCGCCGGAAGGCTTCAAATCCAAGTTCAGCGGCAACACCATCGAGCTCTGCCCGGTCGGCGCGCTGACCTCTCGCACCTACCGGTTTGCTGCCCGGCCCTGGGAGTTTCAGTCACAGGATTCTGTCTGCTCCATGTGCGGCGTCGGGTGCAGCGTTGCCGTACAGACGCGCAACGGCGAGTTGATGCGTGTCAATGGCCGGCTGAACGAAGACGTCAACGAGGAGTGGACCTGTGACCGGGGCAAGTTCGAACAGTACTGGGTCAATAGCACCGACCGGATCAAAGACCCTCTCCAGCGTTATGCTTCACAGCTTCGCAAAGTCACCTGGGATGATGCTTTGGGCGTGGCGTCGAAGGCGCTGAAGGACGCGGCAGCCGCCGATCCGAATAGCGTGGCGGGCATCGGCTCGACCCGCGCCTCGAACGAAGATCTGTACCTGTTCCAGCGCATGTTCCGCACTGCCCTGGGTACGAATAATTTGGACCATCGGATGTCGCCGTTCCCGATCATCCCGATGCAGACCTCCATCGCCGAAGTCGGTGAGGCCAAGCGAATCGTCGCCATCGGCACCGAGATAGACGACGACCTGCCCGTCCTGTGGCTGCGTATCTACAAGGCGATCTCCAAGGGCGGGGCGCACTACTTCCGCAACGACGATGCCCATTCTGCCGAAGTGGCGGAAGCCATCGCGGCGGGGCCGGGAACGATCGTTCTCGCCTGGTATACGATCCCACCCGCCGATATCGAGTTCCTGCGCGCTGCCTGCGCCGCCTCGGGCGCGAAGCTGAACATGCTGCTCCCCGATAATAATTCCTGGGGCGCGATCCAGATGGGCATCCTGCCGGACCGCCTGCCCGCCATGTCCAGTGTCGGCAATGGCGCGACGCCGAAGTTCGAAGCCCTCTGGGGCGGTCCCATCCCCGCCGAGCCGGGCCTGGACACGCGCGGCATCCTGGAAGGCTGCATCAGCGGCAAGATCAAGACCCTTTACATCATGGGCAGCGACCCAATCAAGAATTTCCCGGACGCCGTCCTCGTCCGGCAGGCCTTGGAGAAGGTGCCGTGCCTCATCGTCCAGGATATGTTCCTGACCGAGACCGCGAAGCTGGCGAGCGTGTTTCTGCCGGCCTGCTCCTTCATTGAAAAGGAC
>JANLUQ010000086.1:0-6369 GCA_031363565.1 Armatimonadota bacterium
CCGGGGCATCTAATCGCCGTGAAGGACGACCGTTGAAAGAGCTGATTGACGAACATCAGGCCCACCTGCTCATGCTCGCCGTCCTCATCCTCGCCCCGCTGATCGGCCTGGCCTGGGGCGCGCGGTCGAAGCGGGTAGGGCAGGGGCTGATAATCGGTCTGCTGGTCGGCGGGGGCAACTATGCGCTGTGGACTGTCTACAATGTCATCACGGCGAAGTTAGGCCTGGACACCGTCGCCAACTTGCTCGTCAATTTGGGCCTATTCCTCGTCCTCGGCACGATTGTAGGGATCACTGCCGGCGCGCTGAGTGCGCGGGACCGTCAAGGCGTTCAAGGAGGAGAACATGGCAACGCGGCAGGAGATAGGTCTGAGTAGCTTTAATGCGGCCCAGGCGCTCTATGAACAGAGCCACTTTCGCAGCAGTGTCAGGCGCAGCTACTACGCTGCCTTCAGCCTGTTGACACACGAACCGCCGCCTTATTTGGAGCCGCATCAGCCCTCAAACTACCGGCTGAATGTGGGTGAAACCGGCCTTCGGCACTCCCGAGACGACTGGTGGGAGGTCGTCGTGCAGCCAGATTAAGGAGGGCGTCCGCTCTTACGACTATTACGGACGACTGGCCAAGGCGGAAGACGACATCGAGGACCACGAGGACCTGAAAGTATCACTAGTGCCCGTACTGCCGGGCTGACCGAGGAGAACACACAAACACATGCCAGCGAAGGTTTATTACGACAACGATGCCGATTTGACACTGCTCGAAGGCAAGAAGCTCGCCGTCATCGGCTACGGCTCTCAGGGCCACGCCCACGCCCTCAACCTGCGCGACAGCGGGATGGATGTCCGGGTGGGCCTGCGGCTCGGTTCCAAGCGCTGGAATCAGGCGGAGGAGGCGGGGCTTGCGGTCAAGACCGTAGAGGAGGCCGCCAAAGAGGGCGACATCATCATGATCCTCATCAACGATGAGGTGCAGGGCGATGTCTACCGCGAGAGCATCCTGCCCTACCTCGAGCCGGGGAATGCGCTGGCCTTCGGGCACGGGTTCTCAATCCACTTTGGCCAGGTCAAGCCGCCCGAGGGCGTGGACGTCTTCATGGTCGCACCCAAAGGCCCCGGCCACTTGGTACGGCGTGTCTACCAGGAAGGCAAAGGCGTCCCCTGCCTGATCGCCGTCCAGCGGGATGCCACTGGCAAGGCGCGGGACCTCGCCATGGCCTGGGCCAAGGGCATCGGCGGCAGCCGGGCGGGCGTCCTGGAGACAACCTTCAAGGAGGAGACCGAGACGGACCTCTTCGGCGAACAGGCCGTCCTCTGCGGCGGCGCGACTTCTCTGGTCAAGGCCGGCTTCGAGACTTTGGTGAAGGCGGGCTACCAGCCCGAGATCGCCTATTTTGAGTGCCTGCACGAGCTGAAGCTGATCGTGGACCTCATGTACGAGGCGGGCATCGGCGGGATGCGCTACTCGATCTCGGACACCGCCCAGTACGGCGACATGACGCGCGGCCCGCGCATCGTGACGGATGAGACCAAGGCGGAGATGGGCCGAATCCTGAAAGAGATCCAGACCGGCCAGTTCGCCAAAGAGTGGATTCTGGAGAACAAGGCCAATCGGCCCTCATTCAACGCCCTCGCCGCCATTGACAACGACTCGCAGATCGAGGAGGTCGGACGCACCCTGCGCGGCCTGATGTCCTGGGTCAAGAAAGCGGATATAGTCAAGGATTAGAGGCCAGACCTCGGGCATACCCGGCCTTGAAAGGCCGGTCTATTGAGAGCACAAAGCCCCTCCGGGGCTGAGGAAAATCCAGTGCAGGCTGGCCTTTAGCCCCGGAGGGGCTTTCACTTACTAGTAGCCCGGCCTTTCAAGGCTGGGACTCCAGAAAAACAGCACCATGCCTAGTAACATCGTCCAAATCTTCGACACTACCCTGCGCGACGGCGAGCAGTCGCCCGGTGCCTCGCTCAACGTCGAGGAGAAAGTGGAGATCGCCAAGCAGCTTGAACGGCTTGGCGTGGACGTCATCGAGGCGGGTTTCCCCATCTCAAGCCCCGGCGACTTCGAGGCCGTCCGCCGCGTCGCCGCCGCCGTCAGTGACCGAGTCACCGTCTGCGGGCTGACACGCGCCGTCGCGAAAGACATTGATGTCGCCTGGGATGCCCTCAAAGGCGCGGCCCGGCCGCGAATCCACACGGGCCTGGGCGTCAGCGAGAGCCACCTCAAACACAAGCTGAAGAAGACCAGGCAAGAGGCTTTGGAGATCGGCGTCGCCGCCGTCAAACACGCCCGCGCCCTGGGCTGCCCGGACATCGAGTACTTCACCGAGGACAGCGGCCGGGCCGACCCCGAGTACCTCTACCGCGTCATCGAGGCCGTCATCAAGGCCGGCGCGACGGTCATCAACGTCCCGGACACGACCGGATACATGTCCCCAGATGAGTACGGCGCGCTGTTCGCGGGTATCCTGAACCACGTTCCCGGCAGCGAAAACGTCATCCTGTCCGCCCACTGCCACAACGACCTTGGCATGGCGACCGCTAACGCCCTGGCCGCCGTCAAGGCAGGCGCGCGGCAGATCGAATGCACGGTCAACGGCATCGGCGAGCGGGCCGGCAACACGTCTTTGGAAGAAGTCGTCATGGCCCTGCACACGCGGGGGGACGTTTACAAACTGCAAACGAATGTCAAGACCGAGGAGATTTACAAGACCTCGCGTATGGTTTCCACCATGACCGGCATCCTCGTTCAGCCGAACAAGGCCATCGTCGGAGCGAATGCCTTCGCCCATTCGTCGGGCATCCACCAGGATGGCGTCCTGAAAGAGCGCTCGACTTATGAGATCATTGACCCGAAGACGGTCGGCATCCACGAGAGCAAGATCATTCTGTCGGCAAGGTCAGGCCGGGCGGGTGTTCGCCACCGCCTCAGCGAGTTGGGCCACGCGTTCACCAACGAGGACGAATTCGAGAAGGTCTATGCGCGCTTCCTGAGTGTCGCCGATAACAAGAAGGTCGTCTATGACGAAGATTTAGATGCCATCGTTTCAGACGAGGTCTCGACCGTCCCGCACACCTATGAATTAGTGCAGGTGCAGGTGTCATGCGGCGACCTCGCCATCCCAACGGCCACCGTCAAGCTGCGCCATGAGAACCGGGCCGTCCTGATGGATGCCGACACCGGCAATGGCCCCGTGGACGCCGTTTATCGGGCCGTCAATCGCATCGTCGGCGTCCCCAATGAGCTGATCGAATACACGGTCCAGAGCGTCACCGGCGGTATTGACGCACTCGCCGATGTGACTATTCGCATCAAAGATGAAGGCGGCACGATCTACACGGGCCACGGTGCCGACACCGATATTTTCGTCGCCTCGACCAAAGCGTACCTGCAAGCTCTGAACAAGCAGATCGCGCGCGCGGGCGGACGCACCCAGGCCGAGCGCGTGCTGGAACATGTCTGACGCCCCCCGCGCCCCCAATAATGGGGGAGTAAGAAACGAAGAGGCTGCCAGGGCAGCGGCGATCTACTCCGGCTCCCCCCCCGTCAACGGTGATAGGGGTTGGGGAGGCGTCAGCATACGCCCGGCCTTGCCGCCGGACCTGCCCGCCGTAATCACGCTCTGGCGGCAGTTACAGGACATCAACGCCTCTTTCGATGCGCGGCTGGCGCTGAATGAAGGCGCGGTGGACTGGTTCATCGGCTATCTGGGCGACCAGCTCGACAACCCGAATATGTCCGTGCTGGTCGCCGAACACGAGAAGATGATCATCGGCTACACCTTCGGCCAGATCATGCGGCGTCCGACCCTCGCCTCGGGCGACTGCGGCTATGTTGCCGACGTCTGCGTCCGGGAGGGCTGGCGTGGGCGCGGCATCGGTCGGCAGTTGTACCAATGCCTGCGCGCCTGGTTCCGGGCGAACGGCATCATGGCCATCGAGGTGCAGGTGGTCCGGGCTAACCCCGCCTCACAGGCGTTTTGGCGCAAGATGGGATACTCCGAGTTTCTGCGGACATTACGCGTGGATATGGACACTACATGACGACCCGGCTGCAAAACCTGTTCGGCCTGCGCTACCCGATCTGTCAGGCCCCGACCGGCAGCATCGCCGGGGCGGAACTCGCGGCGGCCGTGTCCGGTGCGGGGGCTTTGGGCGCGATGGCGCTAACCTGGACCCCGCCCGAGGCGGCGGCGGAACTGGTGCGGCGGGTCCGAGAGGCGACATCGGCCCCGTTCCAGGTCAACTACGCTCTATATAAGCCGCCCGCCTCGCTGGCTGCCGCCCTGGACGCCGGAGCGCCGGTCGTGACCTTCTCCTGGGGCGATCCCGCCCCCTATCTGGCCCAGGTGCGGGCGGCGGGGGCCAAGTTCGGTATCCAGGTCGCGAACGCCGCTGGAGCACGAAGGGCCGCCGACCTGGGGGCCGACTTCCTCATCTGCCAGGGGATCGAAGCGGGGGGCCACGTCCAGTCCACGACGCCTCTTGATGACTTGCTGCCGCGCATCTTGGAAGCGGCGGTGGGCCTCCCCGTCGTCGCCTCGGGCGGCATCGGCGACGGCGCGGGCATCGCCCATGTCTTAGCCCTGGGCGCGGACGCGGCCATGCTCGGGACCCGCTTCGTCGCAACGCAGGAGAGCGGCGCTCACCCCGCCTACAAGGAGCGCCTGACGCAAGTCGGACCGGGCGAGACCGCGCTGACGGTCTGCTTCGATGGCGACTGGCCCTATGCCGCCCACCGCGTCCTGCGGAATGGGACGCTGGAAGGCTGGGAGGCGTCCGGCTGCTCCCCGGTCGGCCAACGGCCCGGCGAAGGCGAGACCGTGGGCCAAACAGCCTCCGGTGAGCTGATCCTGCGTTATGAGGACGTTGCGCCGCGCCTAGGCATGACCGGCGACGTGCTGGATATGGCCCTCTATGCCGGCATCAGCAGCGCCGTCATCCAGGACATCCCCGCCGCCACCGACTTGGTCGTGCGGCTCTGGGAAGAGTGCCGTCAGGCACAACTAAAGGAAGCGAAGTAACATGGCAAAGATCGCAGTTTTGGCGGGCGACGGCATCGGCCCGGAGATCATGGCGGAGGGCCTGAAGGTCCTGCACGCGGTATCCCAGAAGCACGGCCTGACGCTGGACTTCACCGAGGCACTGGTCGGCGGCGCGGCCTACGATGCCACCGGTCATCCCCTGCCGCCGGAAACGCTCGCCCTCGTCCAGTCGTCCGATGCCGTCTACTTCGGCGCGGTCGGTGGGCCGAAGTACGACGCCATCCCCGACCCGAACCTGCGGCCCGAGCGCGGTGCCCTCCTGCCCCTGCGTCAGAAGATGGGCCTGTATGCCAACCTGCGCCCCTGCGTCCTGTACCCCAGCCTCGCCGATGCCTGCCCCCTGCGCGCAGACCTCGTGGAAGGCGGCTTCGACATCCTGGTCGTCCGCGAGCTGACCGGCGGCCTGTACTTCGGCCAGCCTAAAGCCTGGAACGGCGACCACGCCGTGGACACCTGCACCTATACCCGTGCCGAGATCACCCGCATCGCCCGCGTTGGCTTCGAGGCCGCCCAGAAGCGCGGCAAGCGACTCCTGAGTGTGGACAAGGCGAATGTCCTGGAGACCTCCCGCCTGTGGCGCGAGACCGTCACCAACCTCGCTGGCGACTATCCCGATGTCGAACTCTCGCACCAGTTGGTAGACGCGACGGCCATGGACCTCGTCCGCCGCCCGCAGTCGTTCGATGTCATCGTGACCGAGAACCTCTTCGGCGACATCCTGAGCGACGAGGCGGCCATGCTCACCGGCTCCCTCGGGATGCTCCCCTCGGCCTCTTTGGGCGAGCAGAAGACCGCGAGCGGCATCTTCGGCCTGTACGAGCCGAGCCACGGCAGCGCTCCCGACATCGCGGGCACGGGCCAGGCCAACCCGCTCGCGACCATCCTCTCCGGCGCTTTGCTCCTGCGCTACTCGCTGGGGGCCGAGGCCGCCGCCCGCGACATCGAAGCCGCCGTCGGCCACATCCTGCAAGGCGGCTACCGCACCTCGGACATCCTGGAAGGGGAGGGGATGAACCACGTCACCTGCCGCCAGATGGGCGACCTGGTGGCCGGAACCGTGATGCGCGGGCTGGACCCACGAGGGTAGGATTCCTCTCCCGTCGCGCGAGCGCGCCACCCTCCCCTCAGAGGGAAGGGTTTCGAATACAAATGGAAGCCCCAGCCGCTGGAAGCCCCATCCGCGTGCCCCTAAGTGGGAGCGCCTCTTCATTTGGCTTGACCCCTTCCCTCTGAGGGGAGGGTGGCGCGCTTGCGCGACGGGAGAGGAATCCTACCCTCGTGGGTCCAGCCCGCGCATCACGGTTCCGGCCACCAGGTCGCCCATCTG
>JANLUQ010000711.1:0-4568 GCA_031363565.1 Armatimonadota bacterium
TACCCCTAACCGTGACAGGGGGCGTGTCTGCCGATATTGCTGCCGCACGTCAGCGACGTCAGCCACAACGCCATCGGCAACCAGGCGCAATTTACCCTCTGGGGCAATAGCACTTAGAAGGATATTACAGCCAACCCACCCTGCCCGTCGTGCATCTGGCCCGAGCGGATTACGCTTCTCGATAGCTGAGGCCGAAAAGAAGAAGGAAGGAACTAAGAGAAGATTGTCAACCCGCCAATCCGCTGAATACTGCATGACCAGCAGGTTAGGCGTTGCATCACTTAGCACAGCCTTTATCATAGCTTCGTAGCCTGCATCCATGACTTTCTGTTCGTTCCACTTGGAACTGCTTTTCAGTTGATATGTCTGCTGGCACCGAGGGCACACGAAATCAATGGCGGGTGTGTTATTTGGACTTTGCGTGAGGCTGTCACTATCACAAGCAGAACAATACAGATTCTGCAATCCCCATTGTTCTGAAACTCGCCGCGCGACTTGTGACTGACTCTTGTATCCTAACGCGAGACTCGAATCGAGCGCCAATAACAACGCAATCTCCGTACTGGCCGCGTAGCGTCTCGAACAGGGCGAGCGCCTGGCCCAAGCGATCGGGGAAGAGTCAGCAGGAGAGGGCGGATGCGGTTACGGCGCGGGCGTCTCCGGGCCTGCCCCGTGCAGAATTTTTAGCCCCTCCGGCATGGCTTCCAGCACGCGCAGGAGGTTGGAAATGGCTTTCGAGGGAAGCACCTCCCCGCTCTCATACTTATGGAAGGCATTCGGCCCGCCGCCCAGCAAAGACCCGGCTCTTTGCTGGTTCAGGCCGAGCTTCTTGCGGATGCGGCGGACTTCGCTCGGCAGGACGAGGTGTTCCACCTGCGCTTTCAGGAGGTTCAACTGCCGGTCTGAGACATCCATGTCCTTCGCCGTGACGACGCCCTCCCCGCACATGCAGTACAATCCAGGCATATCAAAAGTCACCGACAGTCCCTTGTAACGGATCGTCATCGGCTGGATGCCCCTAGTCATGGTCGCGCCGCACTCATGGCAGGTCAGGGGCGTTTCCGAGCCGCTTGGATCCAGGCCGATATTCTTAGTCATTGTCTTTCTCCTTGAACGAGAGCAGCCTGAAAAGCGTTACGGTGTCGGCAGTGAACTTGACATAGAGGACGCCCGCAGAGGACGGGACATGGTAAACATCCTGCCAGATTTTGGAATCGGCATAGGAGGTCATGGATTTATAGAAATGTGTCTGCCGCATCGCCTGTAGGACGGCGACAATGTCTGCTTTCGCGAAACCAAGGTTAGCAGCATCATTGGCCGCCGTAAGCGTCATATGCAATGATCCGACAGAGGCAAAGGCTGCCTGAAACGCTTCCAGGTCATAGGTCGGCTTCCTCTTGTCCATCGTTACCTAATTATACACCATTATGGTTGACTCATCATGTCCGTCAAGGGCTGATTAGGGAGTTCGCAGCGTCTCGAACAGGGCGAGCGCTTGGCTTAACCGGGTGGGGAAGAGCCAGCGGGCGAGGAGGTGGCCATGCCATGCCCCTGCGCCGTCGAGGTCGGCGGGGAAGAGGGGGAAGAGGCCGGCGGCGTGGAGGGCTTGGGCGACGGCGTCGGTGTCGGCCTGGCCATCGGAGGAGAGCAGAGCGAGGGGACCGAAGGGGCAGATTTCGATCTGGACCTGGCCTCCGCCGATTTCGAGCAGCAGGGAAGGGAGGGCATCTTTGGTGGTGCCGTCGTCCAGGCGGGTGAGCGGGCCGAGTTCACCCAGCGCGTCCAGGGGCAGGTCGGGGACGAGCAGCAGGCCCTCGTAGGCCGCGCCCGCGTCGGACCGACCCGCCTGTCGTTCCAGGTGGGTCAGGACCAGGCGCACAGCCTCCTCGGTCGTCTGCGCGCCGGCGGGGGCGGGCTTGGGGTCGCCGAGGACGGCATCCGCACCCACCGGTTCCTCTTCAAACGTCATGGCCGTCACTATTCGAGGCTCTGGATACTGTCCAGGAAGCGGGGGAAGAAGCCCAGCTTGCGCCCGCCAAGGCCGCGCAGAATGTCCTGGAAGTGGGGGGCGTTACGGCTCGATGCTAGGGCGGTGACAAGGGTGCGGCCCTTCTGGATGTCGGCGTGGTAACCGCGTGCGGCCTCCTTAGGGATGCCGCCGGCAGTCACCGCGCCCCAGATCGCGCCGAGGATGCCGCCGCCAACGGCGCTCACGAGCTGCCAGGCAAGGGCATGAGCGGCGATGGTCGGCAGCAGGGGTTCGAAGAAGACCATCAGCGAAGCCGCCAGCGACCCGAGCGGGGCGCCGATGATGAACCCGACGAAGGCGCGCGGGGCGATCTCGTCGGCGGTATTGACGGGCCGCTCGACGTCGTGTTCCTCCATCTCGCGGACGCCGGTCGCCAATGTCTCCGTATCCGGCCCGCTGAGGGCGTCCGAGGTCCCCGTCTCGCCCGCCGCCCCGTGGAAAACGAGGGTAATATCCGCCAGCGGCACCCCATCGTCAATCAAAGCCTGCGCCGCGCGCTCCGCCTGGGCATTATCGTCAAACACCGCCACCACTGTTCCGGCCATTTGTTCGTTTCTCCTGTGAAGTCTGATCCTCTCCCCGCGACAAGTCGCTCCCTTCGCTCGGAGGGAAGGGGGTGTGGTGGGAGGTTGGTCTATATTATCGCGAGCCTTGCCGTGATCGGAAGGCCGCGCGCCTGCCGCACGACCGCCGCACGCCTAGAGGTGCCCTGGCACCATTCACACCCACTTCCCCGGCGTAATTGCACCCGACCCGAGGGGAGGGGTGGTGCTTGCACCGGGGAGTGGATCATCCCCGCACCCCGCGCCGCACCGAGGACGAGGCCCGCGCGGGGGGTGCATCTAGATCGGCCGTGGTCAGCGCGCCGAGTCGCGCCGAGTGGGCGTGGCAGATGGCGATGGCGAGCGCGTCGGCGGCATCATCGGGCTTGGGCACCTCGGTCAGCCCCAGCAGGCGGGTTACCATGAACTGGATCTGCTTCTTCTCGGCCCGCCCGGTCCCGACGACAGCGCTCTTCACCTGGGTCGGCGTGTACTCCGTCCACGGCAGGCCGCGCTGGGCCACGGCCAGCAGGATGACGCCCAGGGCACGGCCCACGGGAATGCCCGTCGTGACATTGTTGGTGAAGAATAGCCGCTCCGTCGCCACTGCCGCCGGCTCATACTGGTCCAGCAGGGCATTGAACTGGTCATAGATCATCTTCAGCCGCGTCGGGGCGTCCTCGTCGGGCGGTGTCGCGATGATGCCGCAGGCGAGGAAGGAGACGCGGTCGCCACGCTTCTCGATGACGCCGTAGCCGGTCGTTGCCGTGCCGGGGTCAATGCCCACGAGGATCATAACCTGACCACTTGGCCGGTGCGGGCCGACTCGTAGACTGCCAGCACCAGCTCGACGGCTTTGCGGCCTTCGACCCCGTCCACGACCGGCGTCTCGCTGGTTCGGCAGCAGCGCAAAAAGTCCGCAAGCTGTGCCCGATGCGCCTCGCCCCAGACGGTGGCGGGGTCGGACGCTGCCGTGAGCGACTCGGCCTGAGCAGCGGCCGCCTTTGTACCGCCCATCGCGACCTGGAGGGCATGGGCGTGGGCAGTCTGGCCGCCGCCAGAAGCGCCGCCCTTCGTCGTTAGGGTGTGCAGCATATCGCCCTCGATGATGGCGCTGCCTTCTGTCCCATGCACGGCCAGCCGGACCGCGAAGCCGGGGTACAGGGCAGTGGACGCAGACAGGGTCGCGATTGCGCCATTGGCAAACGTCACAGTCGCCGCCACGACGTCTTCCACCTCGATGCGCTCATGGGCCAGCGTCCGCGCCTGGGCATAGACCGTCTCAATCGGCCCACCCAGCCAGCGCAGCAGATCGGCAGTGTGGACGCCCTGGTTCATCAAGGCCCCGCCGCCGTCCAAAGCCCAAGTCCCGCGCCAGTCGCCCGAGTCGTAATACTCCTGAGTCCGATACCAGGGCACGCGGGCCTCGGCATAGACCATCCGGCCCAATACGCCGCCGTCGAGGGCGGCTTTCACTTCGATACTGGCCCGGTCGAAGCGATGCTGGGAGATGACGGCGAGCCGCTTGCCTGTGCTGTGCTGTGCGGCCACGAGCCGGTCGCAGGCAGCGAGGCTGATATCCATCGGCTTCTCGACGACGACATGCTTGCCGGCCCGCAGGGCGCGCTCGCCGAGGTCCGCATGGGTCCCGCTCGGCGTGCAGAGGGTAACGGCACCTATGGTCGGGTCAGCCAGCAGGTCGTCGAACTTGGCCACGTCCAGCCCGAACCGTGTGGCCAAAGCCCTCGCCCGCTCCTCGACCGGATCGCAGCAGGCGACAAGAAATGCTCCCTCGCCGCGAAGGGCAGCCAAAGCCTCCGCATGGGTGGGGGCGATGGTGCCGCAGCCGACGAGGGCGAAGCGCAGGGGAGTATCGGACATTGGGCTTGGCATATGGAAAGATTGTAGAAGAAAAGGGGGGTGGTTGTCAAGGGCGGTCCTCTCCCCGCGACAAGTCGCGACCCTCCCCTCGGAGGGAAGGGTGGGTGAAAGGGGGT
>JANLUQ010000736.1:0-4674 GCA_031363565.1 Armatimonadota bacterium
GACCCCCGCCGCGCCGCCCGTCCAGAACCTGCCCCCACTCAACCTGCCCCCACTCACCCTGCCCCCACTCAACCTGCCTCCCCTGAACCTGCCGGGGGCCGCACCGGAAGCGGGGGCTGGGCCTGCCGCGCCGCAGCTTACGGGCCGGGTCTCGCGCCTCACGGTCATCGGCAACTCCAACATCAACCGCGACTCGATCCGCGCCGTCATCTCGTCGGCCGGCTTGCGGCTTGGCGACGCCTACACGGCCGGCCTCGCCGAAGCCGCCCGCGATGCCGTTAAGGGCATGGGATACTTCAACGGCGATGTCGTGATTGGGGCCGAGCCGGATCCGGCCGGCGGCGTAGATGTGACTTTCACCGTCAAAGAGAACCCGATCGTCAAGACGATCCGGTTCACCGCGAACACCCCATCAGGCGAACCGACCATCCCTGCCGCCACACTCAAGGCGAGGATGGTCACCCAGGAAGGCAAGGTCCTGAACACCAACACCCTGGTGCGCGACCTCGACGGCCTGTTCAACCATCAGACCGGCTATGTGCGAAGTCAGGGTTTTGTCTTCGATGTCAGCTCCGACCTCAACCTCGACCCGCTCACGGGCGTTCTGAATATCCCCCTGGTGGAAGCGCACATCAATTCGATCACGGTCAAGGGCAACAAGCGGACCAAGGCGCAGGTCATCACCCGCGAGTTGCGCTCCCAGGTCGGCGATGTTTTGGATGAGCATAAGCTTCAGCGCGATGTCACCCGCGTTTACAACCTCGGCCTCTTCGACGACGCCGTGCCGTTCGACCTGGACTCGACGGATGTGGGCAAAGTGGATGTCACCATCAATGTGGCCGAAAAGCGCAGTGGCCAGGTCTCAGTCGGTATCGGCTACTCCTCGCGCTCGAAACTCGTGGGCCGGGCGGAACTGGCGGAGAACAACTTTCGCGGCCTGGGCGAGCGTGTCAGCCTCCAGTGGGAGGTCGGCGGCATCAATAGCCAGAGCAGCCTGGAACTCGGCTTCTTCGAACCGTATTTAGATAAGAAGCACACCTCGCTCGACGTGGACGTGTACGACAAGGCCGTTTATCGGTTCAACTCGGGCCAGTTCCAGAGCGGTGGCAATACTGTCGGCAACAACAATACCTACCTGGAGCGGCGTCGTGGCGGCACCTTCGGCATCAACCGCGCCATCAGCGACTTCCTGACGGGCGGCATCACGTTCCGGGGTGAGGACGTCAGCACGGACAACGTCACGCTTCAAACGGCGGACCAGTTCATCCGGCAGAACGGCACCGTCATCGGCCTGGGCGCGCGCGGGATCTTCAGCAACCGGGACAATGAGGTCGCACCCGCAGCAGGCGGCTTCCGCTCCTTCTCCTACGAGATCGTGACCGCCCGCACCCGCCCCTCGGATAGTCAGGCGATCAGCCCGCTCCCGCCGGGACGTGAGAACTTCGGTAAGTTCGGCTTGGACCTGCGGCAGTACACCAGTCTGGAGGGGCCGCGCAAGGCGGGAAACTTCACCCAGCCCAAGCGCGTCCTGGCGACCCGCCTGCTGATTGGGACCACGGCCAAGAACATCCCGTTCTTCGAGCAGTACTTCCTGGGCGGCGCGGACTCGCTGCGTGGGTATGACACGGACCGGTTCTGGGGCAGCAACTTGGCGCTCTTCCAGGCCGAACTGCGCGTGCCGTTCAGCAAAAAAGACAACAACTTTCAGGGCGTGCTGCTGTTCGATGGCGGCGACTCCTGGAACTCTATCTATCAGCAGCCTGGCCTGCGGCAGCACAGCGCGTTCCAGCTCCAGGCGGACTACGGATTCGGTATCCGCTTGGTCACACCCATCGGTCCGATCCGTCTGGATTACGCCATCCCAACGACCGGGTCGCATGGTGGACGGACGCAGTTCAGCATCGGGCAGTCGTTCTAATGTCCTGCTAATGTCCTACTAATGTCCTACTAATGTCCTAAAACATACTCGATATTCTAAAACACATCCGACAGAAAGAACCTATGACACGCCATCGTACCCTACGCAGCCTACTGATCCTCGGCACCGCCGCCCTGGCGCTTGCCCCCTTCCAGCTGGCCCGGCCCGCGTCGGCCGCTCCTGCCTCCGGGATGCCGACGTTCGGCAGTGTAGATATTCAAAAGCTTCAGACCCAGTCCGCCAAGAAGGCTAAATATGATACCGATCTGCGCGCGCTGGCTGAACGGCTGAATACCGCCTTCACGCAGCAGGCCGCCAGCATCATGCTGACCAAGGCTGAGCAGACCGAACTAGGCGGCCTACTCAGCAAAGCCGGCCCGAACGATACCGACCGGGCGCGCATCGCCGTGCTCCAAAATCAGGCCAGCAAGGCCGCACAGGAGCTGACTGACTTGCAGCAGGTGAAGACGCCGACGCCCGCCGATACGGCGCACATCGCCGCCCTGACCACTCAATACGACACCGGCAAGACGGCCCTCTCGGACATCGGCGAAGGCTACCAGGCCCAGCTCAAGGCGCTCCAGGAGAAAGATAATACGGAGTTCACCCTAGCCGTGAAGGAGGCCATCGCCGCCGTCGCCCAGCAAAAAGGACTATCCGTCGTCTTCGACTCGAACCTCGCGGTATATACGACCAATGACATCACGGCGGACGTGGTCAAGCGAATCAATAAGTAGATTCGTCCAACCAACAAGTAGACTCGTCCAGATCGGAGTGGCTCTTGCCTGCTTCGGCCTCCTTAGCGCCGGGTGCGCGACCCACACGCGGCCCGCACCGCCGCCCTCACTTCGGGGCTACGTTGACCTAGATGCTCTTACGCGACTGCATCCGGGGTGGAGTGGCGTGGGCCGATACGACGCCGCCCTGCGCCGGCTGGCCGAGGCGGCGCGGTCCCTGCCGCCCGCCGACCGGCCGGACCAGAAGATCGCGATGCTGTCGGCCCTGCCGCCCGCCCCGGCCACCGTCGGCGCTGCCCTGCCCGCGGCCGATGTCGCGTTGGAGGGGACGCGCCTGAGGAACATACAGCGGTCCCTCCTGGACGGGCTGCGGTCCCGGCGCGAGATGGCACGGGCCGACCAGATCGCCAGCCAGCAGGCTGGCTGGCTGCGTGCCGCCCAGCAGCAGTATCCCATCTCAATGGGAAAGGCCGTGATCCAGCCGGATCTCGATATTCAGCTATTACAGGCGAATGTCGAGACGCTGACCAGGACCCTAGAAGGCTGGAAAACGTCCACGCCGCCCGCCCCGAAGTGGGAAGCGTTGCGCTTGAAGGTGGAGGCAGAACATGCCCGCCTCCAGAACTTGATTGCGGTGCGCGTACAGGTACAGGGCACCTTACAGGCGCGGCAGGAGGCGGAGGGCAGGCATCTCGCGGAAGCGCGCGCCACCTATGTCCAGATACAGGCCGGTGCTCTGGAGTCCCGGCTGCGTGAGAGCGACGAACGCTTTCTCGCCGACCAGCAGGGCCGGCTGATGCGGCAGCGGATCGCCCTGTTTGGCGCTTTGGCACTGCCCAATCCGGTCTCCGTTCCCGCCGCCGGTAATGCTGGGGTGCAGACACTGCCCAAGGGGCGGGGCGTGACGCAGGCTGCGCTCGCAGGAAAGAGCCTCGCGGAAGCTGAGGCGCATCTGGACACGCAGAAGGCGCGCTGGGTCAGGCACTTATACGACGATACCAAGGCAGCCGCGCAGGACACAGCAGGCCAGCGGGATTGGGATGTGACTTTCGGCCCGCCGCGACCCGGCGACCAGGACCTGACTCAGCCGATGGCCTTGGCCATGAGGGCAGGGGTCTGGCGGCTGTAGCCGGGTCTGGGGCAAGAATGTTTTCGGGACTGAGAATGTTTTCGGGGTGTTTTCGGGATGTCTTGACGAGGCGCTGAATAAGGAGAGGACATGCAAACGACTGTGGGACAACTGGCTGCGCTCATTGAGGGGGCAGTGGAGGGCGATGGCTCCATCGCCATCCGAGGCATCTCCAGCATTGAGGACGCAGAGGATGGCGACATCACGTTCGCCGAAAACGACAAGCTGCTGACCAGTGCGGGGCGCTCGCGCGCCTCGGCTGTGATCGCCCACGCCAACAGCCCTGTGTCCGCCGAACATTCGGGCGGCAAGCCGCTGATCCGGGTCAAGAACCCGCGCTTCGCCTTCGCCCAGGTGCTGCGTATCTTTGCGCCTGAGCCGAAGGTCTACAAGGGCATTCACCCGACCGCCGTCCTCGGCGAGAATGTCTCCTTCGGACGCAACGCCTCAGTCCATGCCTTGGCCGTGATCGGCGACAATGTGCGCCTGGGCGAGAACTGCGTCATCTACCCGTTCGTCTATGTCGGCGATAATGTCACCATCGGCGAGAACTGCGTCATCTACCCGCACGTCGTCCTGCATGACGACACCGAGATCGGGAACGCCGTCGTGATCCACAGCGGCAGCGTGCTGGGATCGGACGGCTTTGGCTACATGTTCATTGAGAACCGGCACTACAAGATCCCGCAGATCGGGCGCGTCATCGTTGAGGACGATGTCGAGATCGGCGCGAACGTCACCATTGACAAGGCCCGGACTGGCTCGACCCGCATCGGGGCCGGGACCAAGATAGACAATCTTGTCCATATCGGCCACAATGTCACGGTCGGCAAGAACTGCGTGATCGTCGCCCAGGTCGGCGTCTCGGGAAGCGTGGACATCGGCAACGG
>JANLUQ010000739.1:0-5013 GCA_031363565.1 Armatimonadota bacterium
TCTGGTCTGCTTCCAATAGCTGTGGGTAGGCCAGGTAGAAAAGGCGCATATACTTGATGTTACTCTGCGTAAAGCCCTTGCCAAACGCTGACCGCAAGCGGGCCGAAATCTAGGCAATGACGTCCCCGCCGTAGGCTGCCCGCGTCTATCCTGCCTGTTCCTCCTCCACGATCTCACGCCCGATGAGCCAGCAGGCGCGCACCATCTCCGTGTTGACTGTCCGCACGACGCTCGTGCGGGCCGCCGTCAGGACAGCATGGACGCGCTCGTAAAGCGGCTCAACACCGTTGGGCGGTGTCGGCAGCAGCCTGGAGCGGGGCTGTTCAGGCGTCGCCATAGGGACCTCTCGCTTGAGTCTTTGGGGCTGGAGGCCAAGCCTCGCTCGTTTCTCGCTCGTCTTTCAGCGCACGGCGCTTGCTTTCATGACCAGCGGTATCTTTCAGATTTTTGCCCCATTGAAAGCCAGCAATCCCGAAAATTAAGCCCGCCAAGAAAGCCACCGGGAGGGTTCCTAGAAGCCCATAGACGAAGCCAGACCGAGGACCAAGCGCGTGGACATCCCCTGGCAGGGTGCTGTCATGACCGTATAGGCGGTAAAGTACGGAAGGCACAAGTATGAGGGCACTGCCGAACAGCGTCCCCAGAAGCAGCCCGATGAGCTTGGCATACTTGTAATCGCTTGGCACGACTATTTGCCCTTGATATGATGCGTGCTCCCCCGCTCCGTCAGCGGGATCGCCGCCAGCCAGTCGGGGAGGGCGTCGGGGGCGAACTTCTCAACGTCCATCTTTAGCAGCGCTTCGAGAGGGACGCCGAAATCTATACTGCCGCCGCTGCGGTCGGCCAGAACTCCGATGCCGACGAGGTTGCCCTGGTAGCCTTCGATCACCTGCATGGTGTCCCGGACGCTGCCGCCGGTCGTCAGGATGTCGTCCACCAGCAGGACGTTCTCGCCTTCCTTGATCTCGAAGCCCCGGCGCAGGACCCGGCCCTGCCCGTCATCGCCGCGCTCGGCGAAGATGCCGCGCACCCCCAAGTTTTTGGCGACCTCATAAGCCAGCAGGACACCGCCCGTGGTCGGCCCGATGACCACCTGCACCTCGTCGCCCGCGAATCTTTCGGCGATGTCCTTGCAGAGCCGTTCGACGTAGCGCGGGAACTGGAGCACCTGGAACTTCTCGAGGTAGACGGCGCTGTGATAGCCCGAAGCCAGTAGGAAATGGCCCTCCAGCAGCGCGCCGGAATCCTTGAATATCTGTAACACTTCATCGTTGGTGAGCATGGAGGGGTAGTTCCACTGGGACACCCCTGATTCCTGCTCGCCCGTCGACAGGACCCGGCGACTTGACTCCCAACTGATGCCGCGCCGTCCCGCCCTGAAGGGCAGGTCTGGGGGGCCTGCGGCCAATCGGTCTGCGACCGCAAGAGGAGCCTTTCTTTCCCGTCCACCGGTCGGTCGGCGTCCCGCCACACCGACGAGTCGTTCACGGCCCGAGCGCAGCCCGTGCGTTACATCAGCTCCTAACTTGACTTAGGCCCCCTTTTGCCAGTATACTGTAGCGGATTTCAGCCCGCTTGTCCGTACGCGCGGCGCGCTTTCAGAGCTTCTTTATGGCGAACCAAACCACGGCCGCGCCCGCCCCGGCGGCCGCTCCTGCGCCCCTCGGCGCGGCGATGATCAAGGCGCTCCTGAACCCGTTCGTGACGGTATTTGTCTACTTAGGCGAGATCCTGATGTTGCTCGGCCAGGCCGTCAAAGCCTTACGCGGCGGCATAGACATCCGGGACCTGATGGAGCAGATGGCCTCGCTCGGCGTTAATTCCGTCGCCATCGCCCTGCTGACATCGTCTACGTCAGGGGCAGTCCTGGCGCTCTATTTTGCGCCGTTCCTGAAGCAGTATGGGGCGGAGGGCTTTACCGGCGCGGTTGTCGCGCTTGCTATCGCGCGGGAATTAGGGCCGGTCCTGACCGGCGTGGTCGTCGCGGCCCGCGCCGGATCGGCCATCGCCGCCGAGCTGGGCACGATGAAGGTAACGGAGCAGATAGATGCCCTGCGCGCCCTGGCCGTCAGCCCGATCCAGTATTTGGTCGTGCCGCGCATCCTGGCTGCCGTCATCATGGTGCCGCTGGTCTGCGCGCTGGCGGATGCGGCGGGCATCTTCGGCGGCTACTTGCTGTCGCAGTCAGAGGGTGTACTGCCGGTGACCTACCTGAACTCCATGAAACAGTTCATTGATCCATCGGACTTTAGCAAGGGCATCCTCAAGACCGTGGTGTTCGGCCTGATCATCACCCTGGTCGGCTGCCACCAGGGTCTGGCGACGCGGGGCGGGGCGACCGAAGTGGGGCGGGCGACAACCAATGCGGTCGTGCTCTCGATCGTGCTGATCTATATCGCGAACTTCATCATGACGTACTTCATGTTCAGCCAGGTGACCTCGGTTTGACGGATATCGTGACATCGGACGCGCGGGACGGAGCCGATCAGCATGAGCCGGCCTGGATCGAAGTCAAGAACCTGCGCTATGAGGTGCCTGGCAAGCAGATCCTCAAGGGCGTCAACTTGGGCGTCGCGCCCGGCGAGATCTTGTGCATCATGGGCATGTCCGGGTCCGGCAAGACCACCGTCCTGCACTGCATCGGCGGCTTGACCGCGCCGACAAGCGGCGAAATCCGCATTGGAGATGCCCAGATCGTCGGGATGCGCGAGACGGACCTGAACCGGGTCCGAGAGCGCATGGGCATGGTGTTCCAGTACGCTGCCCTGTTCGATTCGCTCACCGTGTTCGAGAACGTCGCCTTCGGTCTGCGCCGCCGCCGCAAGCTGCCCACCGAGGAGATCAAAAACATCGTCGCTGAGAAGCTGGCCTTGGTCGGCCTGCTGGGGACCGAGGGGATGTACCCTTCGCAGCTCTCGGGCGGCATGGCCAAGCGGGTCGGCATGGCGCGGGCCATCGCTATGTCGCCCGAAATCCTACTCTATGACGAGCCGACCTCGGGGCTTGACCCCGTGATCGCGAGCGTGGCCGATGAGCTGATCATGCAGATGCGCGATAAGCTGGGTGTTACCAGCATCGTCGTCTCGCATAACCTGCCCAGCATCTTCCGGATCAGCGATAGGATCGCTATGATCCACGATGGGCGCGTTCTGGCGACCGGTACGCCGCAGGAGATCCAGGCGTGCGAGGACCCGATCGTCCGGCAGTTCATCGAAGGCCGCTCCAATGGGCCGATTGATGTCGCGCGGCGATAGGAAACGATCTAATAGGGAACAACTTGAGGTGTTATGAGGACTCTGGGAAACGCGGGTGGGGTGGGCGTGGTATTTGTGCTGGCAGTGGCCTTCTTCGCCAGCATGGTCTTTTTTCTGCGCGGCACACTTGCGACTAACAACACCTACTCGTTTGACGTCCTGTTCGATGATGCCAAGGGCGCGACGGCGGATACGCCGGTGACTCTGGCCGGGGTGCAGATCGGCAAGGTGGAGCGCGTCAGGCTGACCTCCGCGCAGAAGGCCGACTTAAAGCTTCAGGTGAAGAAGGAGTACGCCATCCCGCGCGGCTCGCGCTTCACGATCACCACGCCCCTGCTCGGCACCAGTGGAACCGTCGTCGTCGTGCCGCCCCTCGATGCCGCCCAGCGTCCCACCGACACCATCCGCGACGGGGAGGACCTTTTCGGCGAGCAGTCGGGTGACCTGACGGCCTCGTTCGGCAAGGCGACGGTGTTGCTCGATCAGCTGACGCAGACGGCCAAAAAAGCAGACCTTCTTCTGGACAAGGTCACTACGCTGGCGGGCGACCCGAAGATCCAGGGCGGGTTGACTCAGACCGTCGGCAACATCAATGCCGCCTCGGCCAACGGCCTGAAACTGACCAATAAGCTCAATGGCCTGCTCGTCGCAGACAATGCCCAGTTGCAGGGGCTTCTGCGGCAGACGGGGTCCGGGGCGCAGGTCTCACTGGACAACATCGCCGCCACCACGGCCTCGATCCGGGACATCACGCGCGATAATAAAAGCCAGATCGCCGCCATCGTGCATAACCTGGACGACACGACCGCGGCGGTCGCCGGCATCACCGGCCAGGCGAACCAGGCCCTCAAGAGCGGCGGCCTTACCGCCACTGTCGCCAATCTGAAGACGACGACCGACAACCTGGCGCAGACTACGGCGAAGTTCAATGCCATCGCCGGTAACTTCCAGTCGCTGACCGGCGACCCGAAGGTGCAGAGCAACCTGCGTGAGACCGTGGAAAACATCAAGGAGAGCAGTGGGCAGGCCTCGCTCCTCCTGGAGCGCCTGAACCGGCTGGCTGGCGGCCGCCGCAAAACGGTGGCCGTGGTCGTGCCCGGCGGCCCGACGGTGATTGTGCCGGGCGGCGTGCCCGAGGTCAAGACGACCCCCGTGCCCGGCTTGGGCGCCCCGTTCTACTTGCCGCGCGTGGAAGCGCTCGTCAACACGCGCGACCGGCGCTTCCGCACCGACATTGACGCCCTCGTGCCCCTGAGCGTCTCGCCCGTCACCTTCGTGCGCGCGGGCCTCTATGATTTCGGCGGCGCGAACAAGCTGATCTTGCAGGGCGGGCGCGGGCTGGGGACGGACGGCAGGATGGATGCCCGCGCGGGCTTCTACGCCTCGAAGCTCTCGGTCGGCGGCGACATCGGTCTGGGCCGGCGCACGACGTTTTCGTTAGACGTTTACGATCCGAACAACTACCATGTAGACGCCAAAGGCGTCCTGATGCTGGCTCCCGAACTCGGCCTCGTCCTCGGTGGTGAGAACCTGAACCGCCGCGCAGGCGCCTTGATCGGGCTGGAATATCGCCAATCTAAATAACGCATCTAAATAACGCATCTAAATAACGCATCTAAATAACTGATGTTACGCACGGGCTGTGACCGGGCCGTAAACGACCCGTCTGGGGGGCGGGACGCCGACCGCCCTGCGGGCGGGAGAGAATCCCCGTTTTAATCTTCCGGTCGCAGACCGGTTGGCCGCAGGCCCCCCAGAC
>JANLUQ010000001.1:0-2071 GCA_031363565.1 Armatimonadota bacterium
GCAACGGCACCGGGGCGATCTACTGCGTGGACGGCTTTACCGGCGGCGTCGTCTGGCGCTTCCAGACGCCCGGCGGGCTGAGAGGCCCCTCCGCGCCGGTCTTCTCCTCGCCCATCGTCACCAAGATCAATGTGATGACCACTCCACCGACGGCGACGACCCCGGCGGTTTACCAAAACAAACTCGTCGTCATCGTCGGCGACGACAACGGCATGGTCTACTGCCTGGACGCCACCGGCAACGGGGATGGGACCAGCAACGCCAACGCGATTGACCCCACTTCGGGCCTGCCTATCTACATTCCGCAGCCCGCCTATCAGTCCGTGCCGACCCCAGTGAATGGGGCTGGGTACACCCCACACATTGGCACGACCGGGGCCTACTGGATCTATCGGCCCGATCCGAACAAGCCCAAGATCGTGACGTTGAGCAAGCTAGGTGCCATAGGCACTGTTCGGCGGGATAATCGCGGGGACGCGATCCTCGACCCTAACAGCGACCTGCCCGTTCCCGCCGCCTTCGGGACGGCCTCGCCGAACGTCTTTGTGGACCCGAACGTTTCGACAACGCCGGATGTTAACGGCCTGCTGGCCTCAAACGCCAAAGTGTATGTCGGCAACAGCAACGGCGTCCTGTACGCCCTGGATGCCTTGGGTGTCCCCATTGACCCGACCTCGGCGGCCAGTTTCGAGACGACTGGCGACAGGTTCAATGCCAGCTATGACCTGCCCCGCCTTGCGACGGATCTGCCGATCCCGACTCCTCAGCCGCTCTGGTGGTTCACCCTGCGCGGCGCGGATGCCAACTCGACCGATAACCCGTCCAGCGCCGACATCGAATCCGCGCCTGCTATTCACGCGACCCTGACGACGACCGGGGTTGTCGTGACGGGCGGCGTCACGACATATACCTACACCTTTGCGCCGACGGTTTACATTGGCTCGGCGCACGAGATGGAGTCCACCTCCAACGTCGGACGCCTGTACGCGCTGAACGGGACCGTCGGCCCGGCGGGGGCCAATGGCCTCTCCGATCCGGCTGCGCAGCCCAACCCGGCCGCGGCAAATTATACTGGCCCCGGCTCTTTCGCCTACAATATCGGCCAGCGCCCGCAGACGAACAACGCGGACAAGGCTGACTGGTCGTTCCCGGACGCCTACGACCGGACCACGACAAACGTCACGAAGAACAATCAGGGGCAAAGCTCCAACAAGCTGCCCCGGCCTGCCCTGGGCAACATCACCGGCTCGCCCGTTGTCTTCACCGATACGCCGCGTGAGGCGGCGACCTCGCCCATTCGGACGCGCATCTACTTCGCCGCCAATGTCGGTCTGGAAGTGGAGAACCGCAATGCCCTGGGCAGCGCCCCGTCGCCCCGGCCCGCAGACAACGAGACGGGCCGCGTCTGGGCTGTGAACCTGGACGGCTCCAGCGTTCCCGTGGCCGGCAATACGGTTTGGTCCTACCCGCTGGCAAACGATCCCAATAAAGCCGCGCTCGACCGGACCCCGGAGCCGTCGCTGCCGATCGGTGCGTTCCTGCGCGCGACTCCGGCGATGGGCTTCGTCCAGTTCCCCGCAACGATTACGAACGGGGACGGCAGCAACTACCTCCACAACGACTCTGTGGTGGATGTCAAGGGCCAGTCTATTCCGATGCTGTATGTCGCAACGCGCGGCGTCAACGACACCGCCCTGTATGCGGTTGACATCCACGGCATCAGCGACGACACCAGCCTGATCTACCGCCAGATCTCGCCCGACAGCAGCATCTTCCAATCCTCACCGGCGCTAATCACCAACACTTCCACCACGGGTGGAAATGGCGGCGCGGTCTATGTCGTCAGCGGCAACACGCTGTACGACTTCAGCGCCACGCCGATCTCCAATCCTATACCCACCACCCCTCCTGGGGTCCCACCTTTCCCGCTGATCCGCGAGAACAGGGCTTATACCGGCTTTGGCCCGCTCTCCTCGCCCGCCATCGCCGCCGCCAATACCTTTGACCTCTTCTCGACTCCGCCCGGTACAGGTGTGCCGATCGGCTACCCCTATACGACCAACACCACTGA
>JANLUQ010000079.1:0-3974 GCA_031363565.1 Armatimonadota bacterium
CGCTGCCTTCGGCGTCCACGCGACGTTTTTCGTGCTCGGGGAAGCGGTGGAAAAGTCACCGAGTCTCCTGCGGCGGATCATCGCCGAAGGCCACACGGTCGGCCTTCATGGCAATCAGCATCACCCGTTCGTGCTGCTGAGTAACCGCGAGGTTCGGGGCGAGATCGAGCGGGCGCACGAGGCGGTCCGCCGCGCCTGCCCCGAAGCCACTGTCTCCCCCTGGCTGCGTCCCCCCCATGGGTTCAAGTCGCCCGGCGTGCTTTGGGCAGTTTCTCGGGCAGGCTTTCGCCT
Organism: Armatimonadota bacterium; assembly: GCA_031363565.1. Lineage (GTDB taxonomy): Bacteria > Armatimonadota > Armatimonadia > Armatimonadales > Capsulimonadaceae > JANXMY01. Next base: position 292 of record JANLUQ010000079.1, read on the forward strand.
CGCTGGGTGGAGCGCGGACGGGCGGGACTACCGGGAGAGAGACCCGGCGCGTGTGGCCCGGAACGCCTTGGACGCGCTTAGGCCGGGAGCGGTCATCCTGCTGCATGACGGGCCAAGGAACACCGGCACAGTCGCCGCCCTGCCCACGATACTGCAAGGGCTGAAAGAGCGAAACTGGCAGCCGGTTCCACTGCCATCCGACCTGAGAGGAGCACCATGAGAACGCCTTTCCTGCGTTTCGATTTCCCGCACCCGTTCTGCTTCAAGGACCCTATCCGCGTCATTCAAGCCGATTCTCTGGCAGAAGTCCGCCCCGCCCTGCACGCTGTGCAGGCCGCTGCTGACGCAGGCTGCTATGCGGCGGGCTATGTGGCCTATGAGGCTGCCCCTGCCTTCGACCCCGCCCTTCAAGTCAGTGCGCTGCCGTCCTCCCTGCCGCTGCTCTGGTTCGGCGTGTTCACGGAGCCGTGTGCGCCCTTGGCACAGGAGCTGGGCGAGTGCCAGGTCTCCGAATGGGAGGCGGACGGTGATTTCGGTCGCTACCAGCAGGTCATCCACGACATCCGTGCGGGCATCGCGGCCGGGGATGTCTACCAGGTCAACCACACGTTCCGCCTTGGGGCGCGGTTCGAGGGGGATGCCCATACTTTCTACCAGCGCCTTCGGAACGCGGCCTCGCCGCCATTCGCGGCCTATTTGGACATCGGCAGCCATCAGATAGTTTCTGCCTCGCCTGAGCTGTTCTTCCAGCGTGAGGGTGTCCAGATCACCACGCGCCCGATGAAGGGCACGCGGCGGCGCGGGCGCTGGCGTGAAGAGGATGACAAAATCGCCGCTGAACTCAGGGCATCGGAGAAGGACCGGGCGGAGAACGTCATGATCGTGGATCTGCTCCGCAACGATCTGGGGCGACTGGCTTTGCCCGGCTCGGTCCATGTCCCCCGCCTTTTCGAGATCGAGCGCTACCCGACGGTCTGGCAGATGACCTCGACCGTCGAGGCCGGTCTGCGTCCCGAGACCACACTGGAGGAGATCTTCGGAGCGCTTTTCCCTTGTGGGTCCGTCACGGGTGCTCCCAAGATCAGCGCGGCCCACTTCATCGCGCGGCATGAAACGACGCCCCGCCAGATCTATTGCGGGGCGATCGGCTACCTTACGCCCCATCATGAGGCCGTCTTCAGCGTCGCCATCCGCACCGCCCTTTTGGAAGCCGAAACAGGCCGAATCGAGTACGGCGTGGGCAGCGGCATTGTCTGGGATTCGGACCCGGCGGCAGAGTACGAAGAAGCTTGGTCCAAAGCCGCCGTGCTGGCTGAACCGAGCAAGTTTGACCTGCTTGAAACGCTGCGCTGGGAGGACGGGGCCTATGCCCTGCTGGACCGGCACCTGGACCGGCTCATGGCCTCGGCAGCCTACTTCGGCTTTGATGCCTCCCGCGATGTGGTCCAGGCGGCTCTGCTCGCGCATGGACGGCAGAGGGCCGAGGGGGCTTGGCGCGTCCGACTCCGCCTGCCGCCGAGCGGCATCCCGCAGATCGAGAGCGCCCCCTTGCTGCCCCTCCCGCCCGCCCCGCTGCCGGTCGCCTTGGCGGGAATGCCAATCTCGCGCGCTGACCAGTTTCTTTGCCACAAGACGACCCGGCGCGTGGTCTATGAGGCCTACCGGCAGGGGTGGCCGGACTGCTTCGACGTGCTGCTCTGGAACGAGGAGAAGGAGCTGACCGAGTTCACCATCGGGAACCTGATGATTGAGCAGGGCGGCCGGCTCTGGACGCCGCCGCGTGAGTGCGGATTGCTGGACGGCACCCAGCGGGCCGAACTTCTGGCGGAAGGGCGCTTGCAAGAGCGCATCCTGCGCCGAGAGGACCTGGCCGCAGCCTCGGGCATTTGGCTGATCAACAGCGTGCGGGGATGTGTGCCTGTGACGTTTCCGGGTAAACTGAAGGAAGATGGGTAACACACGACTGGAAACCGAGGCGTTTGAGGACGAATGCTTGGACGCCGCCGAACATGAGGCGGAGCGCGAGCAGAGGCAGGAGCAGCACAGGGCGCATGACGTCTTGCAGCCCGGCCCGAAGCCCGGCGCGTTCCGCGCCCTGCAGAACCGCAACTTCCGAATCTTCTGGATTGGCCAGCTGATTTCCCTTATCGGGACCTGGGCGCAGAACCTCGCCCAAGGCTGGCTGATCGTCCTGCTCGTAGACCCCGCCCTGCACCATGGCGGCGGGGTACCGCTGCAAGTGGTTCAGGGCGGACACTCCGCCGCCGTCGAGGCGACCGCAAACTTCTACTCCGGCTGGGTCAACTTCGCCGGTGGCCTGCCCATCTTCCTCTTCACTCTCCTGGCAGGTGTCGTGGCCGACCGCGTGGACAAGCGCAAACTGCTCCTTGTCACCCAAAGTGGACTGATTCTGACGGCTCTCTGCCTCGGTATCCTGGCTGTGCGCGGGACCGTGCAGATCTGGCACGTCCTCTTCTTCGCCGCCCTGTCCGGCCTGTTCGCCTCGTTCGACATGCCGACGCGCCAGTCGTTCATCGCCGAGATGGTCGGCAAGGAGGACCTGCCGAGCGCCGTTGCCCTCAACTCCAGCGTCTTCAACGCCGCCCGCGCTCTCGGCCCTGCCGTGGCGGGCCTACTGCTCAAGGTCGGCGTCTCTATCGGCGTCGCCTTCCTCGGCAATGCCGCCCTGTCGCTCGCCGTCATCGCCGGCCTGCTGCTCATCCGCCTCCCACCTCGCCCGATGGCGGGGGATGTGGCCAAGGCGGACAACACCCTGCGCGGCGTTTGGAACAGCACGTGCGAAGGTTTCCAGTATGTCCGCTCTACGCCGACCGTGCGGAACCTCGTCATCCTGGTCGGCTCGTTCGGCTTGTTTGCCTTCTCGTTCAACGTGCTCATCCCCGTATTCGTCCGGTACACCCTTCTGCCGCACTCCTCCGACAAGGTGCAAGTCGCCGCCTTTGGCTTCATGGAGACCGTGCGTGGGGTGGGGGCATTGGGCGGTGCCTTAACCGTCGCCCTGCTCGGGAATGCCCGCCGCCAGCGCAACATGCTGATGATCGGTAGCCTCCTCGCCACCATGGTTTTGATCGTCTTTGGCTTCTCACGCACGCTCTGGCTGGCTTATGCCGCCATGGTGGTCGTCTCTTATGGCTTCGTCCTGTGCTTCGCCACCAGCAACACTCTGATGCAGCTCCACGTCCCCGACCGCCTGCGCGGGCGCGTGATGAGCATCTACACCCTGATGTTTATCGGCACCATCCCCTTCGGGTCGCTCTTCGCCGGCTGGCTGGCGGGACTGACCAGCGCCTCGTTTACCATCGTGACCTGTGCCGTGGTCTCCCTCCTAACCACCCTCGTCGTCGCCTTCCGCCCCGGCGGCCTGCGCGACATGGATGTGACGGTGGAAAAGCGCAAGTAAGCTGGGTAGCCCGACACCACCTCTGTCACGGGAATTAGTGCGCCACTGCCATCGGTTTCTGAATGACAACCAGCCAGAAGTCATGTTTGGCGATGCCCGGTACGCGAACCGTGCCATCGTTCGCGATTCATCTCTCCGAAGGGTTCTCCCCGTTGACGGTGGTGAAGTCACTTACCAGCTGATGTTACGCAAGTCTCACTCTGAGCGTACCGCCGTGAACGGCAGGTCTGGGGGGCGCGGACGCCGACCGCGGAGCCACTGC
>JANLUQ010000090.1:0-7633 GCA_031363565.1 Armatimonadota bacterium
GGCGAAGTCGCGCAAGTTGCGGGTGATGACGACGGCGTTTTCTTCCAAGGCGATGGCAGCAATCCGCAGGTCCATCTTGCCAATGTTGAGCTTCATCACCAGCAGACCATTATCGCGGCGGATCGCGGCTTCCGAAAAAGTATAGTCCGGGTCCTCGTCTGCCTTACGGCGGTTCTCGCGCATGATCTCCACCCACTCATCGAAAAGTGGGTCGTCCCTAAAAGATGCCGGCCATCTTTGCCCACGGGTTCCCTTCCGCCTTAGCCTTCTCGATGAGCCGCTCCGCTTTCGCCCTTTCCTCGGGCGTCGGCTTCGGCAGATTGCCCAGGAATACGAATGGTTCACTCATAACACTGATTATAGCACAAAGAGTGCCAACTCCCCTTGACATCCCCTGCCCCGTCCGTTATACTAACGCGGGATTCGCGGGAGGGAAGTGCATGGCAGACGAGATGACGGATAAACCCTATGTGGTGGGCGTGGACCTGGGCGGGACGAATGTTCGGGCGGCGGTGATTGACCGGGCGAGCGAGCAGATCGTGGCGCGCGGCGAGAATATCTCGTCGCGCGGCATGGAGGGACCGGAGCTGACGGCGATGCAGATCGCGACGGCGGCGCGGACTGCTCTCGACCGGGCAGGTGCCGAAGACAGGCAAGTCTTGGGCGTCGGCGTCGCCGTGCCGGGTCATGTCAAGGCCAAAGAGGGCATGGTGAAGTGGGCGCCGAACTTCAAAGACCAATGGAAAGACGTGCCTATCGCTGCGCTCATCGAGCGGCATTTGGGGCTGCCGGTGCAGATCGGCAACGATGCCAATCTCGCCGCATTGGGCGAGTTCCGGTTCGGGGCCGGGCGAGAAGTCCGGCACCTGGTCATGGTGACCTTGGGGACGGGCATCGGCGGCGGAATCATCGTGGACGGCAGGCTCCTTGACGGCGCGGACGGCGGGGCGGGCGAGATCGGCCACATGGTCATCAACCCCGGCGGGCGCGGCGGCAACAGCGCCTTCGGCTCGGTGGAGGGCGAGACGCAGCGCGACGCCATCATCGAGCGGGCAGCGCGCAAGATCCAGGAAGGCTATGCGACGAGCCTGGGCGAGCGGGTGGACTTCAACCGCTTCGCCCTGACACCTGCGATCATCGCCGAGGAAGCAAAGAAGGGCGATGCCATCGCGCTGGAGGTCTTCGAGGAGACGGGCTACTATCTTGGTTTGTGCGTCACGAACCTCATTGACCTGCTCAACCCCGAAATGGTCGTCATCGGTGGCGGCATCGCGCAGGCCGGCGACATCATCCTGGACCCAATCCGCCGGACGGTCACGGCGACGGCCATCCGCTCCCTGGCGAAGTCGTGCCGGATCGTCCCCGCCGAACTCGGCGACAATGCCGGCATCTTCGGCGGCGCGGCGATCATTCTGCAAACGCTGGCCGGGGAGGTCTAGTCGGGGTCGCGGAACTGCATGGCGTAGAGCCGCGCATAGAGTCCATCGGCCGCCAGAAGATCGGCGTGCGTGCCGATCTCGGCCAGCCGGCCCCGTTCCAGCACGGCGATCCGGTGGGCGGCCCGGACCGTACCGAGGCGGTGGGCGATGATGACGACCGTGCGGCCTCGCATGAGCCGGCCGAGGGCTTCCTGCACCAGCGCCTCGGACTCGGCATCGAGCGCGCTGGTCGCCTCGTCGAGCAGCAGGATGCGCGGGTCCTTCAAGACCGCCCGCGCGATGGCGATGCGCTGACGCTGCCCGCCGCTGAGTTTGACGCCGCGCTCCCCGACGACCGTCTCATACCCCGCCGCCATCTCCGAGATAAACCCGTGGGCGTTGGCCGTGCGCGCCGCCGCCTCGATCTCCGCGTCATCAGCCCCGAGCCGTCCGTAGGCGATGTTCTCCCGGACCGTCCCACCGAACAGCAGGGTTTCCTGGGGGACCAGCCCGATCTGCTCACGCAGGCTCGTCTGCGTCACGCCGCGCAAGTCGTGGCCGTCCACCGTGATCGTGCCCCCGGTCGGGTCGTAGAATCGGGGGATCAGGTTGAAGAGCGTACTCTTGCCGGCCCCGCTCGGCCCGACGAGGGCGACGATCTCACCGGGCGCGATGTCCAGCGTGATGTCCAAAAGCACCTCCGTGCCCACATCATAATGGAATGCAACGCGGTCCAGCGTGATGCGGCCCAGCACGGCGGGAAGCGGGTGCGCGTCGGGGGCGTCGAAGATGGTCGGGGCGGTGTCCAGGATCTCGAAGACGCGCCGGGCCGCGCCCGCCGCGCTCCGGAACCGGCCGTACAGCCCGGCCAGCGACCCCACATTGGCCGCGATGGTAATGCCATAGATCAGGAAGCCGCTCAGGAGCGGCAGCGACAGCCGCCCGGCGACCACCTCCCGCCCGCCGAACCACAGGACGGCGGCGATGGCGCTGAACCCCAGGAACCCCACCCCGGAACTAAACAGGGAGCCGGTCACGGCCAGCCGCAGGGCGAGGGCGAACGTGCGGTGCATGGCGTCGTCATAACGGCCCGCTTCAAACGACTCGCGTGCGAAGCTTTTGACCACCCGCACGCCTGACAGGCTCTCCTCGGCGGTGACGGTGGCTTCGGCCAGTCCGTCCTGAAGGTCCGTACTCAGCCGCTCGAAGCGGCGGCCGATCAGCAGGGCGGCCCCGACGATGGGCGGCACGAGGAGCAGGATGAAGGCCGTCAGTCGGGGGTTGAGGACGGCGACGATGACGACCGAGCCGAGCAGCGACACACCCTGGCCGAGCAGCAGGGTGATGTCACTGGTCAGCACCGAGCGCACCTGGGTGACGTCGCTTGACAGGCGCGAGATGATCTCGCCGACGCGCCGCTCCGCATAGAAGTCGAGCGAGAGCGCCTGGAGGTGCCGGAACAGGGCCGTGCGGATGTCCAGCACGATCCGCTCTCCGACATAAGTGAGGCCGTAGGACTGGACGAACGAGACCGCCGACTGGAACAGGAAGAGGCCGACCAGGGCGAGTGTCAGGGCGTTGAGCTGCCCTAAGTCGGGCTGATGCAGGACCGTCCCCAGCAGGCGCACGACCACAAGCGGGAAGACCAGTCCTGACGCGCTCGACAGCGCCAGGGCGACCAGGACGAGGCCCATCCGCGCCTTGTAAGGCCGAAGCCAGCCCAGCAGCCGCCGCCAGTCCACCGGCGCGCGGTCCGTGTCCCGACTTGCCGCAGGCCTCACAGATTCACGCCGTTGATCCTGAGGTGGAACTTGCAGCCTAGAAAGTCGGCGGCGCGGCGGCAGAGGACCATTCGGAGGACGAAGATCTCGAAGTATTCGGTCACAGAGGCGTGGATGGTCTCAATTTCCAGTTCCAGCGTGATAGACTTCGCCTCGGCGTCTACATGCAGATAAGATTTCTGGACGGCGGAGTTGACGCGGTCGTGGATGTCCCACTTGACCGGGTCCTTCTCCTGGACGCGCGAGAAGTGGACGTCAGACTTATCAGCGATGATGACGGCGGCGGAGACGGGCGAGATGGGCAGGCCGTTCGGCTCCTCGTGGTTGCCGACCGCCCCGATGACGGTGGCGATCTCGCCTGGTGGCATCTTCATATCGGTCAAGATGGTATAGGACATCAGCGCGCCCGCCTCGACGTGGCCAATACGGTTGACGACGCACCCCATATCGTGCAGGTAGCCGGCGATGGCCGCTAGCTCGCCCTCGCGGGCCGGATGGCCAAGCTGCGTCAGGATTGTCCGCGCGATGGTCGAGACGATGCCGGCATGCCGGTGGCCGTGTTCGGTGTAGCCGATGGCCTGCATCTGCTCGTTGGCGCGCGTGACATAGGTGCGGACGCGCGCGTCATGGCGCACGTCTTTGAGCGTGATGGCGGGAGTGCCAGAGGGAGTAATGGGCAGCGCGGTGGGCGCGGCCTCCGTCGTGGGTTCTTGGGCTATCGGTTCTTGGATCGTGGGTTCTTGGGCTTTAAATTCTTGAGTCATGGTCTCGTAAGTGTTACCGGCGTCAGCGCCCCCGAGGAGACGCGCGCCGAGCCGCCTTTGTCGGCTGTCCAGGTGATGCCGACCGTGGCGCTGCCATCAAAGTCGGTTTGTAGAGTATCTTTGTCCGCCGTGCCGCCGGTGAGTGTGAGCGTGACCGAGGCAGCCGCCAGTGGCTTGCCGGCAAGGTCGGTGATGCGAATAATAAGTTGATTTCTGTCTTGCAAGCCGCCGGGGTCGGCAGCGAGGTGCGCTTGAAGGGTGTAAATCGCCGGGGTAGGCGTCGCGCCGATGACGGTCACGGACGATGTCAGCAGGTGCCCACCATACATCGCGGCAATAGTCCCTTTGCCGGGCGCGAGGGTGATAAGATACCCCTTCTGGTTGACAAACCCCACCCCGCCCGTCGCCGGACCCTGCCAAATGATCGCGGGCGATGCGCCCGAGAGGAGGCGGTCGCCGTCCTGCACTCGCAGCGGCACGGCGCGGCCCACGCTGATTGGGGTCAGGGGGACGACCAGGCGGGCGATGGATTGCTCTTGGCCTGCCTCGGCATCGGCCGTCACGGCGGGGAGCGCAGGGGCATCGGGCTGGTAGGCGCGATCGCTGTAGACGAGGAGCATATCGGCCACAGGCCGCTCTGCCCCCGCCCCGCTCGGATTGCTGACCGCCAGGCCGCCCACGGCCATGGCGGTCGAGCCGCCGCCGTCCAGGTTGATCGCGTTCCAGGCCCCGTAGCGTTTGAGAATCAGGGCCATGTCCGTCAGCGAGACGCCTTTAGAGAACGCCTGCCGCCCGTCCACCGTCACCAGGAGAAGGCGATGGCCGTCACGCGTCGTCCCCACAGCCGTGCGTGGGTTCAGGCTGTCCGCGAAGCCTGCTTCAAACCCCTCCGCCGCCCAGTCCACCGCGATCTGCCCGTTCACGAGAAGGTGTGGGCCGCCGCCAACGGCCTGCGGCACCTGCGCCCAGAGCCAGGCGCTCCGGCTAATGCCCGCACCCGCCCGCGAGGGTAGGTCCCGTCCGCTCCGGGGCAGGGCTGCGACCTGGACCGCGCGCTCGGTTTCCCCGACGGGCGCGACGGCGAGGACGAAACTCACCCGGTCACCGGGATGCAGGTGCCGCGCCAGGAAGTCCGCACCTGTCCCCGGCCCGCCCGAGATGACCACGCCGTCCGCAGGGATCGTTTCCGTCGTTCCCTCGACGACTCGGACACTCTCCACCTGCCCAGCCATCAGTTTGTTTGCCCGGACGGGCAGGTTGACATTTCGCACGACCGCTTCCACGCCGCCGGGCTTATTGCCGGTCACGGGACCGTAGAGGCCGCTGTAGACAATGGTCTCGTTCTTGGAGACGGGCCGGTTGATGCCGCTGATGTAGCCGCGCTGGCCATCGGACGCCTGCAAGTCGCCCAAAAAGCCCAGGGTGTCGAACAGGACGCCCCGACCGTCCGGCGTCACCCCCAGGGTCACGCGCGGCCCGCCCGACCGGATGCCGAGAAACGGCTCGGAAAACAGCTCCCCATCCCGGATTCCGACGCCCAGAGGGTCGCCGGTGTAGGGGAAGAAATCGGCGTTGACGGCGGCCAAAGCACCCCAGCGCCGGGCGAGGCGGCTGACATCCTCGCGCCCGTGCGTCCCGTCCATGCCGGTGATCTTGTCCTGCCCGATACCGACGCCGAGCCGGACACCAGGCGCGGTCAAGTCCACCGAAACGACGTTGATGATGAGCGGCGTCTTGCGGTCAATCTCCTGCGTCAGCGTCACGCCTGGCGCGAGATGCTTGACGGTGGTGTCCGCGTGCGCAGCCCCAATAGCATGAAGGCAAAGACCGAGGCACAGTGCGAGAGTTCGTTTTAGCAAAATGTGCATACATAAATGACGGCAGGACCTCGCACGGATGTTCCGTCGTCTTCCTGCCGTCATTATACCATTTTGGCCTAGCACAATGCCCTGCGTCTCATCCAGCTGTGAAGGGCCGGCCTGTATAGATGGGCCGCCCCTTCGAGGCTTCGGAGCAGGAAAGGTTATGCGGGAGGTCTACCGTGTCCCTCTCGGCTACAAAGTCGCCCCCATGCTCGCGAATAAGGCGCGCGTCTCGTTCCTCAAGACTTGTGACTCTGCTTTCAGCCGCTCGATCTCGCATCAGGCGCTGTGCATCTATCCGCCTGGCGCCATGCTGTCGTTGATGCTTTTTATCTCCGCCATCAGACGCTCAAAGGCAGCTTCAGACTCCACCTCGGTCTGCGGCTCGGGTTGCGCCGAAGCAATATTTGTCATAGTGCTTTCCTCATAGTTCGCGCAAAATAAAGGGCTGTACCAGTCACTGCCGCTAGGCCCAGCGCGGTAAGCAGCGCCAACTTGGGCAAAGAGGCATCGGTGAAATCACGCGAGTATTGGCCGGGGGCAGACTGCACTACAGGCGCGGCAACGACCGAACGGGCTTGCGACGTACCAAACGCGAGCACCGACCCCGCGACGCCTACCCCCAACACCAAAATCCACCGCTGGCGCATGTTCATGACATTCCTCCCAGGCATCAAGCAAAGCGATTAACAGTTTGTCTGTCAGGGCCGTATCTCATGGCAATCCTTTAGCCTCCTCGTCTCTCCTCGATGTATGGGCGCAATGAATCGCACCCCTACACCGAGGGGAGGTAGATAGGGGCCGAGGACGCGATTACACCTCCGGCAGCAGGTCTTCGGTCGTGCCGTCTTCGCTCCAGGTCAGCTTGGCGTCTATGAGGTTCGGCGTGACGGCGAGGCGCAGGCTCTGAACGCCGGTCAGCTCGCTGCTGGTGCCGTCGGCGCGCAGGCCGAGGCCGAGCCAGAGGCCCTCGAAGGAGCCGTCTTCCATGCAGGTGACGACGAGACGGCGGCCACGGGCGATGACCTCCACGGTGCCGGGGAAGAGGGTGGCGGAACGCTGGTCGCGGCTGCCGGACGGGCCGGAGGTGTAGCGGGACAGGACGGCGGCGACGGAGCCAGCCTGGTTATTGGCGTCGGGCGCGATGATCTCGATGGTCAGGCTTTCCACGTCGCCGGTCGGGACCGGCTGGCCGTTCAGGAAGACGGCGAGGCCGACGGAAGACTGGCCGCTGACGATCACCTGGGTCAGATTGCTTTCCATCCGGGCGACATCGGCGGCGGAGGGGCGGTTGGGGGCGGGCGCAGGGGCGCCGTTGTTGCTGCCGAACATGAATATTCTCCTCGGGAAATGGCCTAAGCGATGATGGTGTAAGTGATGACCTCGTCGGTCTTGATCCAGTGCGGTTTGTAGACGGTGACATAGGCTTTGACTACGTCGTCGAGGGCGTTGATGTCCACATACACGTCCACGACCCGGTCGGTCACGTCCTGGCCGTTGTACCAGACACGGGTAGCGTCGGGGTTCACCATCGGATGATAATTCTCCAGCACGACGGTGTGCCCCGGAAAAGTGAGCGTGAGTCGGCCCGGCAAAATGTCAAACGCGTCGTCCGGGTTATCCTGCGGCCGGACCGAAGCCGTGAGGTCGGTGCCTTCATAGATCCCACCGCGTGTCGGGTTGTCCCACGCATCGCGTCCGGCCCTTAGCTCGACAAATAGTTGTGCGGCAGGCACTTCTACCCCGTTGTTATACAAAGTGGTATTGGACCAGTCGCCGCCGGTTTGGAAAGTCATATCGTTCATAAG
>JANLUQ010000109.1:0-2065 GCA_031363565.1 Armatimonadota bacterium
CCGTTGATCTGATCGTGGATCACTCGGTCCAGGTGGACTATTCCGAGGTGTCCAACGCTTTGCAGCTCAACATGGCGATGGAGTTCAAGCGCAACCGCGCCCGCTACCAGTTCCTGAAGTGGGGGATGCAGGCGTTCAACGGCTTTTCGGTCGTGCCGCCCGGCATCGGCATCATTCACCAGGTCAATTTGGAGTATCTGGCGAAGGGCGTGTTAAGCAAAGACGAGGTCTACTACCCGGACACGCTGGTCGGCACCGACTCGCACACGACCATGATCAACGGTCTGGGCATCGTCGGCTGGGGCGTCGGCGGCATCGAGGCGGAGGCGGGGATGCTCGGCCAGCCGGTCTACTTCCTGACCCCGGACGTGGTGGGCGTCAACCTCACCGGGGCACTCAATCCGGGTGTGACGGCCACCGACCTGGTGCTGACGCTGACCGAGATGCTGCGTAAAGCGAAGGTCGTCGGCAAGTTCGTCGAGTTCCACGGCGCGGGCGCGGCCTCCCTGGGCCTGACCGACCGGGCGACCATCGCCAACATGGCCCCGGAGTACGGCGCGACGATGGGCTTCTTCCCCGTGGATGAGGAGTCCTGCCGCTACCTCACGGCGACGGGCCGGACCGAGGCGGAGGTGGACGCTTTCCGGCAGTACTTCAAGGCCCAGGGCCTGTTCGGGATGCCCGAAGTGGGCCAGATCCAGTACAGCCAGCTTCTGGAACTGGACCTTGCCCATGTCCGCCCCAGCGTGGCCGGCCCCAAGCGGCCCCAGGACCGGATTGACCTGCCCGATGTCAAGGCCAAGTTCGAGGAGCTGCTTACCAGCCCAACGGCTTATAACAAGTCGCTGGCGGACCTGAACAAGAAGTTCGTCATCCTGACCGGCGTGGAGCACAACATCAAAGCCATTTCGGGCGGCGGCGGCCAGGACATGGAGACGGCCCCCACCGAGATCCAGCCGCTCGAAACCGCGAACGACGCGGCGGCTCTGACTGAAGTCGAGATGATGCAGAACCGGCCCACCCCGGACCGGCTGGAAGATATCCCGCACGGCGAGTTCCCCGAGGCGATGGTAGAACTGAGCCACGGCGACATCGTGATCGCCGCCATCACAAGCTGCACGAACACCGCAAACCCCAGCCTGATGCTGGCGGCGGGGCTGGTCGCGAAGAAGGCCATCGAGAAGGGCATGACGATCCGCCCCACGGTGAAGACGTCGCTCGCCCCTGGTTCGCGCGTCGTTACCGAGTATCTGGAGAAGACGGGCCTGTCGCGCTATTTGGACCGCTTGGGCTTCCAGACCGTCGGCTACGGCTGCACCACCTGCATCGGCAACTCCGGGCCACTGGAGCCGCACCTGGAGCAGACGGTCACGCAGAACGACCTGGTGGTCGCCTCGGTCCTGTCCGGCAACCGTAACTTCGAGGCGCGCGTCCACCAGAATGTCCGTGCCAACTTCCTGATGTCCCCTCCCCTCGTCGTCGCCTTCGCGCTAGCTGGGACGGTGGATGTGGATATGAATACGGACCCCATCGGCAAGGACAAGTTCAACGCCGATGTCTATCTGAAGGACCTGTGGCCGACGGCCGAGGAGATCGGCGAGGTGCTGGCGGCGGCGAATGACCCCGAGACCTACCGGCGGCTGTACAAGGACTTCGCCGAGCAGAACCCGCTCTGGCAGGAGATCCCAAGCTCCGTCGGCAAGGTGTACGACTGGGACGCGAGTTCGACCTACATCCGGGAGCCGCCCTACTTCGACAAGTTCAGCATGGAGGCCAATGTCTCTAAGAACATCCTGAACGCCCGGCCCCTGGCCGTTTTCGGCGACTCGGTGACGACCGACCATATCAGCCCCGCCGGGGCCATCAAGCCGGTTTCGCCGGCGGGCCTGTACTTGCAGCAGAAGGGGGTGCCCGTCGAGGACTTCAACTCCTATGGCTCGCGCCGGGGCAACCACCGGATCATGATGCGCGGGACGTTCGCCAATGTCCGCATCCAGAACCTGATGGTGCCCGGCGTCATCGGCGGCATGACCATCTACCAGCCGGTCGGCGAGGAGATGAGCAT
>JANLUQ010000112.1:0-12300 GCA_031363565.1 Armatimonadota bacterium
CGGCGACGGCAAGATCTTCGTCTACCCCGTTGAGCGTGCGATCAGGATACGCACCGGGGATGAGGGCGAGGAAGCACTATAAAAATGACCACACGAATAGACATCTACGACACCACCCTGCGCGACGGCTCGCAAGGGGAGGGCATCTCCTTCAGCGTTGAAGATAAGATCCGCATCGCGCGCCGCCTGGACGCCTTCGGCATTGACTACATCGAGGGCGGCTGGCCGGGCAGTAATCCTAAAGACATTGAGTTCTTCGATCGCATGAAGGGCATCAAGCTGGCCCACGCCAAGCTGGCCGCCTTCGGCAGCACGCGCCGGCCTAATCGCCGGGCCGAAGACGACCCGATGCTTCAGCAGCTACTCGACGCCCAAACGCCTGTCATCACCTTCGTCGGCAAGTCCTGGGACTTCCACGTCACCGAGGCCCTGCGCCTGCCATTGGAGGAAAATCTGGCGATGATCGCCGACACGGTGCGGTTCTTCAAGGCCAGCGGGCGCGAGGTGATCTTCGACGCCGAACACTTCTTCGACGGCTGGAAGCGCAACCCCGATTATACCGGGATGTGCCTCAGCGCCGCCCTGGACGCGGGCGTGGATTGTGTCGCCCTGTGCGACACGAACGGCGGGACACTGCCGGACGCCATCGCCTACATCGTGGAGGAGGTCGTCGGCCAGTTCCCCGGAGGCCGCTTCGCCATCCATACGCACAACGATGCCGAGTGCGGAGTCGCCAACAGCTTGGTCGGCGTCCAGACCGGGTGCCTCCAGGTGCAGGGAACGATCAACGGGCTGGGGGAGCGGACCGGTAACGCCAACCTGACCAGTATCATGCCCGCGTTGGCGCTCAAGCTGGGCTATGACCTGGCCTGCGCCCCGCATATGGCCGAACTGTCCGAGTTCGCCAATTACATAGACGAGATCGCAAACGTCCCGCCCCAGACCTCCGCGCCCTATGTGGGCCGGTCGGCCTTCGCGCACAAGGCGGGCCTGCATGTGGACGCCATGCGGAAGAACCCCGAGACCTATATCCATCTCGACCCCGCTTTGGTCGGCAACGAGAATCGTATCCTGGTTTCCGAGCACTCCGGCTCCTCCACTATCTTGGAGAAGCTCCAGAAGGGCGGCCTGGACCTGCAAAAAGGCAGTCCTGAGATCAAGGAAATTCTGACGCAGGTGACGGCTTTGGAGCATCAGGGCTACTCGTTCGAGGGCGCCGAAGCCTCGTTCGACCTGCTGGTCAAGAAGGCGACGGGCCGCTACCGACGCTTGTTCGAGCTGATTGGCTACCGCGTCATCGTCGAGAAGCGCGCCGCCGACCATGAGGCCATCACCGAGGCGACCTTGAAGCTGCGCGTCGGCGGCGAAGAGATGCTGACTGTGGCCGAAGGCGACGGCCCCGTCAATGCCCTGGACAGTGCCCTGCGGCTGGCCCTGACCCCACACTACCCCGAGCTGTCAACGATCCGCTTGACCGACTTCAAAGTGCGCGTCGTCAATGTCAAGGAGGGCACGGCGGCCAAGGTCCGAACCGTCGTGGACTACGCCGATGCGGGCGAGACATGGAGCACGGTAGGCGTCTCCACCAACATCATTGACGCCTCCTGGCACGCCGTCGTGGACAGCATCGAGTACGGTCTGCTGCGGACCGCCAAGCCGTAGAAGTGAACCTTGTGTTCGCCCGCCCCCGCTTTGCGCCCCCGACGCTATCCGCGCCTTGACTTCCCTCCGTCCTGCGGGTACAATTCGTTTGTTCCCCTTGCGGGGATGTCTGCACCCGTAGCTCAGTGGATAGAGCATCTGTCTTCGGAACAGAGGGCCGGGCGTTCAAATCGCTCCGGGTGCATTGCGATTTTACATTTGATTTTTGTCAAAACGAACCCTTCGCGACCTGTTCGCCGATCCCGGCTCAGGTCGCTTTTCTTTGCCGGGACACATCACTTATGGCTGTACTTTTAAGCTGTCAAGCGCTCACTAAGGCCTACGGCGCGCGGCCGCTCTTCCATGACATCTCCCTCGGCGTCAGTGACGGCGAACGGATGGGCCTGATCGGTCCGAATGGCGCGGGTAAGTCTACCCTCCTCCGCATCTTCGCCGGGGATGAAAAGCCGGATGGCGGCACGGTCTCGCCACGGCGTGGGCTGCGGACCGCCTATATCGCCCAGGAAGATCTGTTCCCCCAAGGCGCGACAGTGGAGGGCGTCCTGATGGACGCGCTGGCCGGGGAGACCTTGGACGAGATCGAGCGGGAAGTACGCATCGAGGTTGCCCTCAACCGGGTCGGCTTCGACCGACGGGATCAGGCGGTGGAGACTCTGTCGGGCGGCTGGAAGAAGCGGCTCTCGCTGGCCCGCGCGCTGGTCCGCGAGACTGAACTTGTACTGATTGACGAGCCGACGAACCACCTGGACCTGGAAGGCGTCCTGTGGCTGGAAGGCTTGCTCCGGGAAGCATCTTTCGCCTTTGTCCTCATCAGTCACGACCGCGTGTTTTTGGAGAACGTCACCACACGCATCGTCGAGCTGCACCCGCAGTACGCCGAAGGATTTTTAAGTGTCAACGGCACTTATAGCGCCTTCCTCGCGCAGCGCGAGGAGTATCTGGGTGCTCAGGCCAATCGGCAGTCGGCCCTGGCGACCCAGGTAAAGCGCGAGATCGAGTGGCTTCAGCGCGGCGCACAGGCGCGGTCCACCAAAGCGCAGGGACGTATCAACCAGGCCGGGCAGATGATTGATGCGCTGGCCGAGCTGAAGTACCGCAATAACCAGACCCGCACGGCAGGCATCGAGTTCAGCGCCTCAGGCCGGCAAACGCGCGAGCTTCTGGTGGGCAAGGACCTGACCAAGAGCCTGGGTGACAAGACCCTTTTCCGGCACCTGAGCCTGACCCTCGCCCCCGGCACGCGGCTGGGCCTGCTGGGATCGAACGGCAGTGGGAAGACGACGCTCATCAAACTGCTGACAGGAGAACTCAGCCCCGACGTTGGCACGGTCAAGCGGGCGGATGGCCTGCGCGTCGTCCTCTTCGACCAGAACCGGGCGCAGCTTGACAAGAGCCTGAGCCTGCGCGATGCCCTCTGCCCGAATAGCGACACCGTGATCTACCGGGGGAACCCGATGCATGTCTCGGGCTGGGCCAAGCGGTTCCTATTCAAGCCCGAGCAGCTCACGACCCCCATCCGCTACCTGTCCGGCGGCGAGCAGGCCCGCATCCTGATCGCCCAGCTCATGCTCCAGCCTGCCGATGTGCTGATATTGGATGAGCCGACCAATGACCTGGACATCCCCACATTAGAGGTGCTGGAAGACAGCCTGCTGTCATTCCCCGGCGCCCTCGTCCTCGTCACACACGACCGCTATTTGCTCGAAAGCGTCTCGACCGACCTGCTCGCCCTCGATGGCAAAGGCGGCGCGCGCCACTTTGCCAGCCTGGATCAGTGGCAGGCCGCCCAAAAGCCCCTGCCCGCTGCCGCCCCCGCCGCGTCCCGCCCGAAAGCGCCCGTGCCGACCGCAAGCCGCCTGTCCACAGCGGAGCGACGTGAGTTAGGACAGATTGAGGGGAAGATCGAGGCCGCCGAGGAGGAAGTCAGTGCTCTGGAGCGGCAGCTAGAAAACCCAAAAGTCGCGTCAGACGCCGCCAAACTGCACGAGGTCTGGGAAGCGCTCCCCATCGCACGGGAGAAGGCCGCCGCCCTCTATGCCCGCTGGGAAGATTTGGAGGCTCGGCGCGGATAAGTCCTGCCTTTTATCTGAGGCCTTCAGCCGCCTTTGAGCGTCCTCGCCGTCATCTTTGCAGCGCCCGTCGCAAAACCGATGTCCATCCCGTCTTGGTTCTGGATGTAAACCGTTGTACCATCTCTCTGGGCTGCTGCTCCCACTTCTCGGGCGCAGTCGTACAGCAGCTGAGCGCCCGCTTCTGCTGAGATGCCCGTTGAGACAGTACGGACGGCGCGCCTTACAAAATGGGCCTGGTCTGCCCCGCCGGGGTGGAGGATGCTGACGCTCGTTAAAGAGGAAGCTCCACGATAGACACCACCAAAGCGGATCACATTGACCACACCGCTCATCTGTAAGTAGAAAGGCGTGGGTGATTGCCGGGGATGGAGTCGTTGGAGTGCTTTTATCTGATGAGACTGAGTAAGCTGCGTTCGCAGACGTGCAATCTCTGTTTGTGCTTCCGTCAGTTGGCGGCGCAGTTGGGTAATAACGGCGTCCTTTTTTGCGAACTGTTGCCGGATGGCAATGAGTTCTGCTGATGCCGTGCCGTCACCCGCTTGCGCGTGAGCTCTGGAAGGCAATTCCGAAAACCCCAGGGATAGGAAGACGAGTGCCCAGCCTAGGCTCATATGAAAAGATCTCATCGGTTCTTCCTCATCCGACTCCTTGCGTTGACCTCACGCTGCTTCCGGCATCACCGGAACGATAGTTTCTGTCGGGCGAGAAGGCATTTTCACAACTGCGAGACAGTCACCAACCGGTAGCCGCGCTTTCGCAGGCCACGGATGACGGCGGGAAGCGCCTCCGCCGTGTGCCAGCCACGCCCGTTCATGTGCATTATGATGACGGAGCCGGGCCGGGCGCGAGTCAGCACCGTATGAATGATGGCGGGCGCGTGGATGTTCCTGTCCGGGTCGCCCGTCACCACCTCCCACGTCAGCGTTTTCAGGCCCATCCGCGCGGCTTCGCGAACCAAAATGGGGTCGTACTCGCCGTAGGGCGGGCGGAACAGGACGCCCTGCTTGCCGGTCAGCCGGTACATGACGTCCTGCGTCTCCTGCAGCTCCTGATGCATCTGCGCCGGTGTGATCCGGGTCATGTGCGGGTGCAGGTACGAGTGGTTGCCCAGCTCAAAAAGTGGGTCGGCGGCCAGGGAGCGCGTCGCGTCCGTGTGGGTCTCCATCCATCGCCCACCGAGAACCAGAGTGGCAGGGGTATGCGTTGCCCGCAGGATGCCGATGATCTTGGCATCGTATCCCGAAGGCTTGCGCGTCTGGCAGGCATCAAAGGTCAAAGCCACGGTTCTCGCCGTGCGGCTCCCATGCGTGATGACCTGGGGTGTGACGGGCTTCAGCGGCGGCGCGTGGCGTCCCGCCGCCGAGGCGGATAGGGGGCAGAACAGACCCAGCACGGTCAGCCAGAGGCGATTATTCATGCCAATCCTCCCGGTGCAGCAGCAGGTGGATCAGGTCGTGCGACTCGCCTTTCCAGAAGCCACGCCCGCGCCGCAGTTCTATTTCGCGGAACCCGAGCCGACCGAGCAGCCGGAGGGAAGGCTCGTTTTCAGGCACCACGTTCGCCTCGACTCGCGCAAGCTGCATCCGGTCAAAGCCGAATCCGAGCACAGCCGACAGCGCCTCACGCATCAATCCATGCCCCTGCCACGCTGGTGCCATCTCGTAGCCGACCTCCGCCTGCGCGGCCTCCTCGTCCCAACGGGACAGCCCGCAGGAGCCGATTACCACATCGTCCGCGCGAAAGGCCAGCGCCCAGCGGATGCGCTCCTCGCGCGCGAAGGCCGCCGCCCGGTTCGCGATCAGTTTTGATGCTTCTTCCCGCACGATCAGCGGCAAAAGGTCGTAGTAGCGGCAGACCTCTTCCGACGACAGCACGGCCAAGGTCGCCTCGGCATCATCGGGGCCGGTCGCGCGCAGCCGAAGCCGCTCCGTTTCCAGAACGGGGAAGCGCTCAAAGACGCTGGCGCGCAGATCGCTCATCGTGTCCTATCCCAATGCATAGCGGGCCAATAGGGCGTCAATCAGCACGACGGTCCACTGGTCGCGCTCCTCCGGGTCCCCGAATTCGAATTGAAGACCTGCCAATCCCATTTTAGCGTCCCGCCATACCAGGTCGGCCAGACCTAGAACGGCTGGGCCGGACGCCCCGCGCAGCCGGATCGGGGCCGGACCTTCCAGCCAGGAGGGAACAGTGGTCAGGCGTGCCCCGCCGATGCCCAGGTCGCTGCAAGTCACTGCCTGCCAGGTCAGGCCGTCATACAGCTCGACCATCACACTCTTGGGGGCCGTCCAGCGCCTCGCCTCACGCCGCCCTCCGCCGGGGTGGGCTTCGGGGGCGATCGCCGGCTCGGCGATACGGAGGCGCTCCAGCAGCGTCAGGGCTTCGTCCTGACGCCGCAGGGCTTCCTCGACATCCATCATTTCTCTGTCCATCTTTTCCACATCTACCTTTTCTGCTACCATGTGTTTTCCTTGGTGTCTGTTGCAAATAGGCTATACGCCGCGTCGTACCCGTTTCCCTGCTGCCAAAGAGGGCAATGACATCGGGTACACTCATTGTCGGGAGAACACCGTAAATGTCACAGGTCTGCTGCCTGGGAATCCTCGTCGCTGATGTCGTCGGCAAGCCCATCGAATCATTCCCGCCGAAGGGGACGCTGGCCGCTGTCGAGCGAATGGAACTGCATGTCGGCGGCTGCGCGGCGAACACCAGCCTTGCACTCGCCAAATTGGGCGTCGAAACAGCCATTCTCGGCAAGATCGGGGACGATGGCTTCGGCCAGTTCCTGGCCGGAACTTTGGAGCGCCACGGCGTCAACACGCGCGGATTGATCCGCGATGCCGTGGAGGCGACGGCGGCGACGATGGTCGCCGTGGATAAGTTGGGGGAGCGGACTTTCCTGCATTACCAGGGCGCCAATGCCGTCTTCACGGCCGCCGACGTGTTCTGGCCGGAGATCGAGGCCGCGCCCATCCTCCATATCGCCGGGCCATTCCTTATGCCCCACTATATGGGCGCGGATAACGCCGCTGTCTTGAAGCAGGCCAAAGCGCTGGGCAAGACAACGACGCTGGACACGGTCTGGGATGCGACGGGCCGCTGGATGAGCGTCCTCGCACCTTGCCTGCCGCACCTAGATTACCTCCTGCCGTCGCTGGAAGAGGCCCGCCTGCTGACTGGCCGCGAGACGCCCGAAGATATCGCCCAGGTCTTCCTCGACGGCGGGGTGGGCGTGGTCGGCCTGAAACTCGGTGCGGCGGGCGCCTATCTCCGCACGGCCGCCGGGGACGAGATTCGTGTCCCGGCTTTCCCCGTCGAAGCCGTGGACGCCCTGGGCGCGGGCGACTGCTGGGCGGCGGGCTTCCTGTGCGGACTGGTGCGCGGCTGGGGCCTGGAGAGGACGGCCCACTTCGCCAATGCCGCCGGGGCCTGCGCCGTGCAAGCATTGGGCGCGACGACCGGCATCCGCTCCTTCGAGGCAACCTACGCGCTGGCTTTCGGTACGTCCTGAAGCGCGGCTACCATTCGGTCTATTTCTGCTACTGCGTTGTAATGGGCTAGGCCGACCCGAACCGCGCCGCCATAGCCTTCCAGGCCCAGCCGCTCCATCAATCCCAGGGCGTAGTAATTGCCGCTCCAGACGCAGAAGCCGCGCGCCGCCAAATACTCCGCCGTCTCGCGCGGCGCGAGTCGAGGCCAGGTGAAGGCCACTGTCGGCAGCCGCTCGTCCAGCCGCGCCGAGTCCGTCAGGCCATAGATGGTAATGTCGCCGATGGCCTTCAAGCCTTCCAGCAGACGCCGTGAAAGCGTCTGCTCGTACTCGCGGATGGCTGACATCGCCGCTTTCAGCTGCAGCCGCCGGTCCGGGGCCAGCGGGCCGAATCGTTCGCCGACTCCTGCCAGATAATCCACCGCCGCCGTGACTCCCGCCAGCCCCTCATGGTTCAGCGTCCCCGACTCCCAGCGGTAGGGGATCGCGTCTTTGGAGGGCCGGACCTTGTGCGGCGTCAGCCGCGTCAGGTGTTCCGCCTTGCCGTACAAAACGCCCATATGCGGACCGAAAAACTTGTACGCCGAGCAGGCCAAGAAGTCGCAGTCCAAAGCCTGCACATCTACTGGCGCGTGCGGGGCGAACTGTACGGCGTCCACGAAGACCAATGCGCCGACTTCATGGGCCATCTGGATAATGCGGGCCACGTCGGGCATCGTGCCAACGGCGTTAGAGGCGGCCGTCACCGCGACCAGCCGCGTCTGGGGCGAGAGCGCGGCCTGCAAGCCCTCCATATCGAGCGTCCCATCTTCGGGATGAATGTCTATCACGCGAATGACCGCGCCCGATGCCTCCAGATCCAGCCAGGGAGCGACGTTCGCATCATGGTCCAATGTGGTGACGACGACCTCATCGCCGGGCTTGATCGTCTCAGCAAGTGACCGGGCCAGATGAAACGTCAGTGCGGTCATGCTGGGGCCGAAGACAATGGTCTCGGGGCCGGGCGCGTTCAGCAGATCCGCCACCGCCGCCCGCGCCCCGGCCACGACGGCATCCGTCCGGCGGCTCGTCGCGAACGCCCCGCCGACATTGGCATTGCTGCTCCGGTAGTAGTCCGCCACGGCTTCGATGACCCTATTCGGGACCTGTGTCCCGCCGGGGTTATCGAAGAACACGGCGGGATGACCGTCCAGGGTCAGCGAAAGGGAGGGGAACTGCGCGCGCAGGGGCGTGGGGTCGAACATCGTTTGTGTCATGGCGCTTTAATTAGCGAAAGGTGCCCTGAATCCTGCTTCCGCTCCCTCCAAAACGTCGCTGATAGAGGCCATCGTCACCGCAAAGATGCCCGGCACGCATAACCCTTGCCGCCGCCGTCAGAAGATCAGCATGTGCAGGATGGGCGCCGCTGCGGCGCGTGGAACAGCCTCACGAAGAGCGGCAGAAGCACAGGCCGTACCTGCACTCCTGTGTAACTGATTGTTCTTTTTGCAAATCAGTGCCTGGGAACATGGCGTCAAAGGTCTGGATATCCATTGGCGGTTGACGGTGAGATTGCCCGATAAAATATTTATTGACAAAAGCCGCATGTCATGCGATAATAGTAAAAGTAAGAGGTTAACCGGTTCACTAAGAGGCAACGGAAGAGCGCATGGGAAAAACGGCGCGACCATCAACGACGTTGCCAAGCGGGTCGGGTTTTACGGACGGAGGTGGGGGAGCATATGACGCCGTGCCTTTCCAGCGTCCGGCAGCCGATCCATGACATGCCGGCGCAGGGCGTCAAGATGTTGGTCACCGTGATACAGGGCGAACATCCGGCAGAACGGCAAAGCGTCTTTGCACCGACATTGACACAACGCGCTCTGCTCTCCCATCATTGACAGGAATGCCCAATCCCTTTGGGCGAGGAGGTGAAGACAACGCTTGCCCGACAATCGGCAGCAGTATCGCCGACAAGTACTTTTCCACTGGGAATTTCTGCCTCAGGAGAGTTACTCAATGAAAACAATGAAAAACCTCTGGTTCACCGCTGCCCTTGCGTCCGCTGTTGTGGGCGCCGCCTCGGCTCAGGTCAGCACCATCAACTCCGTACTCACGCAGCCGCGTCTGTACAACGACGATCCGACGTCTAACCTGACGTACACAAACAACTACCCCAGTTCGATTCTGATCAGCGATCAGAACGTCAACAACAAGCCCAATTCAAAGGCCTACGCGAATCGTGACGGTTGGAAGTTCTCCAACGACAACGGAGCAACCGCGTACCAGTTCAACAACAACGACTACTTCACGGCCTCGATGACGCTGACACTGACGGCGGATGGTGGCACGACCTCGCCGCGCCGCGAGGCGGGCTTCCTCTTCGACACGGTAGGCGGCCAAGGCTACTTCATCGTCAATACAGATGGGCACGAAGTCGTCTCGTTCGGCGGTCCGCTGTCCTTCTATCAGTTCAAGGGGACGGGGACCCCCACGTTTCTGGGCTTCAACTCCGGTGACACGATCACGCTGGGGATGCAGTATTTCATCGACCCGGCAACCCTATCGCGGGCGATGATTTTTACTGCGAATGATCTGACACAGAAGACCGGCTTGATGTCCAGTCCCATCGAAGATTTCACGAACACTGAGAACGGCATCATCACGGGCAGCACACTGGGAGGCTATGAGCAGCTCCCGATTGACGCGAGCAATCCTAACAACGGCATCACCGCCAAGTTCGCAAACATCAGCATCGTGCCGTACGGTGCTGCTCCTGTGCCGGAGGCTTCCACGTCTATCTCGCTCGCACTTGGCGCGTTGGCGCTGGGCGGCCTGCTGCTGCGCAAACGCCGCGTGGCCCGTTGAGCGTTCCTTGCTCCGGTCACGCGCCCCCGCGGAGATGACTCATCTCCGCGGGGGCGTTTTTTGCTGCCGCCCACCTGGCTGCGCTGTAATGCCATCGGAGTTGACATCAGCAGGGAAGGGCAGCAAGCATGAGTTGGCATTTCACCGTCGAGAAGATTGACCAGCGGATCGGGCAGATCAAGTCCGCGATCGTGCGGAACTTACCTGGCCGCCGAGGAGACCGTCACCCTGCGTGGCACGGTCACGATTCCCGACAGCTGGGACGGGCAGCGCGTATCCCTGGCGCTGGAGATCGGCGGGGCCGAGACGCTGGTTTATTTGATGCGGCAAGGCCTCAGGGGAGCCGCTTGCGCGCCGCCCGCCAGAACAGGTCCTGACCTGGGCTGCCGCCGTCGCCAGCCCAGCGCAGGCTGTGCCGCGCGTACCGGATGGCCCTGGCGGCTTTGTTAGCCTTAACAGAGGCCCCCTACTAAAGGAGGCGTATACCAATAGCTTCAGATGGACGATCTGGGAGGGCCATGGATGATTTAGATAGAGGCGACCCATTCGGCATGCCCATATAATTCGCCACGCGGCGTATCATGCGGATCGCAGCGGTACGCGATGCTTCTTTGCTAGAAAACGTCCTGAGAACACATGCTCTTACGAGGAAAAAGAGCGCTTGGGGGCTTGAATCCTGGGCACGGAGGGGGTATAATGCCCTCAATGTTCACGCTACAGACCTCTTTGGGCTAAGCCAAGGTGGAACAAGCGTCAATAAGTAACAAGCCTCCATAGCTCAGTTGGTTAGAGCACCCGCCTCTTAAGTGGGTTGTCGTAAGTTCGACCCTTACTGGGGGCACCAAATAGACCGCTTCTGTTCGTAAATCGAGCAGGAGCGGTTTTCATTTGCGGGTGGCTAAGGATGGCGTAAGTGCCGGTCGAAAGGAAGTGTGGCCGCTGTGGCCTGGTCAAAAGCTCCTCAAACTTTGGCATCACCACCGCAAGACCGCCGCGCAGCTCGGCTGGCATCTGCCATGAGAGCGTGCGCAGGACAAAACGACGTCTGTGCCGAATGACAGGGCATGAAACTACTGGCGTTTATGCTCTGCTGTCTGGCCCTCTCGGCAATCGTCGCGGCGCGGGCATCCCCCCAAGGCATCACGCTTTATGTCAGCCCGCGAGGGCACGATGAATGGTCTGGCCGACTTAACAAGCCGCTCGCGACCCTGGCGGGCGCGTGTGATCGGCTGCGCGTCCTGCGGCACGAGGGGGCACTGGCTGGGAAACCGGTCGTGGTCCTGGTGCGCGGCGGCGTTTACCCGCTGATCGCGCCGCTGGTCTTTACACCAGAGGATTCGGGCACGGCGGCTGCGCCCGTCACCTACGCCGCGTATCCCGGCGAAAAGCCGGTGGTCAGCGGTGGGCAGACCATCACCGGCTGGCAGGCGGCGGAGAACGGGCTTTGGAAGGCGAATGTCCCGACACTGGCCGGCGGCCAGCCGTGGGAGTTCCGCCAGCTCTTCGTGGGTGATGCGCGTCGGCCCCGGACGATCCTGCCGAAGACGGGCTACTACCACATCGCCGACGCCGCGACGCCATCCGAGGCGGGCCATCCTGCCGATGGGTTCCATTACAGTGCGGGCGAGCTGGACCCGAAGTGGCGCCATCTGGGCGACGTGGATCTGCTCTGCTACCAGATCTGGAGCATGGCCCGAATGCGCGTCAAGTCACTGGATGAGCCGACGCACTTGATCCGCTTCACCGGCGCGACCGTCAGTACCGACTACTGGGCGTCTCTGCCCAAAGGCAACCGCTATCAGGTGGAGAACGTCTTTGAGGCCCTGCCGGACGAGCCGGGCGCGTGGTATCTGGACCGCCCTGCCGGCCTCGTTTACTACCACTCCCTGCCCGGCGAGCGGCGTGAATCGTTCGCCCCTACGGCCCCCCAGCTGACCCAACTTGTTCGCTTTGAAGGTGATCCCGATGCGGGGAAGTGGGTGGATCATATCACCCTGCGCGGGCTGGCATTTCACTACGCCGACTGGACGATGGGGCCGAAAGGCCGCTCCGCCGCGCAGGCCGAGGTGGACCTGCCCGCCGCCATCACGGCTATGGGCGCGCGGGACTGCCGGCTGGAAGGCTGTGAGGTCGCCCACATCGGCACCTACGCCGTCGAGTGGGGGCGTGGCTGTCAGCGTAATGCCCTGACCGACTGCCGCCTGCACGACCTGGGCGCTGGCGGTGTCA
>JANLUQ010000196.1:0-17979 GCA_031363565.1 Armatimonadota bacterium
CAGCGTTAGGTGGCTTCCTGTTCGTCCCCGGCGGTGCGGGGGCAGCAATAGTCAGTGGAGCACTGCCTAATCAGGTACAATCACAGCGCGTCTTGAAACTAACAAAGCTGGATGGGAAGAAGACCCAACGGCGTCGGTCACGCTTTCTACCGCTTCATCCGCTGTCGCTCCCTGGCAGGCGAGGTCCAGTTCCAAGCATAGAGCAACGTAAATCGGCTCCCCGTCGCTCAATCGTTCCCGGTCCACCCGGACAGTCAGCATCCTCGTTTTCATAGCTCACCCAGTCCCCCCCCTACCTAATGTGTCTTCTTCCCATCCTGCTTTGTTAGTTTCAAGACGCGCTGTGATTGTACCTGATTAGGCAGTGCTCCACTGACTATTGCTGCCCCCGCACCACCGGGGACGAACAGGAAGCCACCTAACGCTGCACCGTCGCGCCTGAGTTGATGCAATCTTCCGTAGCCTTTTTGAAGCCTGGCATGAACTCTAAATGGTCGGGGTCCCAGATCCGTATCGCGAGCCAGCTTAGCGCGATGCGCCCTACCCTTTCCTGAACGTCGGCGGGCAGGACATCCAAGCCCAAACTGGTGCGGCGTTCAGCGAGCCGCCGGATCGTGTATCCCGTGCCGAGGCGGGAGTGATCGCCCCACGCGACGACCTCAACCCAAGCGGCATCAAACACCCAGGGCTGGAGTACGGGGTTTAGATCGATCAAAAGGGCGGTTCCGTCCGGCGGCGGGGTGCGCGAGAGGGCATTACCGACATGAAGGTCGCCGTGACAAACCTCAAACGGGCAGGCTTGGCGAAGCCAGGCATAGTCCTCTTCGGCATGGGCCTGTATACTCTGCCAGTCACCGGGTGGGTTATTCGAGCATCCGTCCGGGAGCCACCGCTTCACCTCGCTGATTGGCAAGGGTGCGACGTGTCGTATGACGACGTTCCGCGCCGCCTGATAAAACAATGCGCCCGCATCGAGCAGCATGTCCCTCTGTTTGCCTTCCCAGATCGGGCCGATGAGGGTGTAGGGAATTCTTTCGGAGACGATAAAACCAGGCTCTTCCCCGTCGGCCTGTGCCGGGAGGTGACCCACGGTGAATAATTTCGGGAACAGGTCCGGGGCGGCGGAGGAAAGATGTTTCGTCCAATACATCTCCGCTTCTGCAACGCCTACTTTAATGACGACTGGGAGATCAGCGTCGGCTTCGCGGGCTGTGAAGTGCAGGGTCGGGTTCCATTCGTGACTTAGCTCGCTGACGGCGGGAGCGGTGTCTGTCAGGAACGAAAAGTCCGAGTGCCTCTCCAGATCGTGGAGGATTCCTTGAACTACGCCATCCATTTTGAGGTACATGGCTATCGGAGTATACCTCAGAGAGAAGAGCATCGGTATTGGCAGGTACCTAATGCGCGCGCATCAGGAAGAAGAGGACGTAGTAGTAGGCCAGGGGGGCGGAGAAGAGGAGGCTGTCAATGCGGTCTAGGATGCCGCCGTGGCCGGGGAGGACGGTGCCGAAGTCTTTGACGCCCAGGTCGCGCTTCAGGGCGGACTCGCACAGGTCGCCGATCTGGCCGAAGACGGCACACATGGCGGCTAGCCCGAGCGCGTGGATGAGCGGCAGGTGCAGCCACAGCCCGAGTGCTGCGCCGGTGATGAGGGAGGTCAGGACGCCGCCGAGGGAGCCTTCCCAGGTCTTTCCGGGGCTGATGGCGGGGGCAAGTTTGTGCCGCCCCAGGGCCTTACCGATGAATAGGGCGCCGGTATCGCTCATGAAGGTGCAGGCGGAGACGAAGATGACCAGCCACTCGCCAGGCGTCGTGTTGTGGAAGGGTGGGATGAGGAGCGGCATGTTCTGGCCATTCGGGCGGATCATGCCGGGCTGCATCCCGTGGAGGAGGGTGAGGTAGGAG
Organism: Armatimonadota bacterium; assembly: GCA_031363565.1. Lineage (GTDB taxonomy): Bacteria > Armatimonadota > Armatimonadia > Armatimonadales > Capsulimonadaceae > JANXMY01. The sequence goes on from JANLUQ010000196.1 coordinate 1,906, forward strand.
AGCAGCCAGCCGGCGTAGACGGCCCCGATGAGTGTGGTGCCGATGGTGACGATGGGCTTGGGGCGGCGCTTGCCCAGCTCGCCGAGCAGTGTGCCGATGACCAGCACGAGCAGCAGGGCGGGTAGGAACGGGGCGAATCCCTTGCCGTAGTGTGTCCAGGCGGCGATCTGAAAGGCGAGGCAGGCCAGCAGGCCAATGGCATCAGTCGGCGCGCCCCCCTGCTTTCTGACCGCGTTATAAAACTCCGTCGCGCCGATGACGGAGAGGAGGGCAATGAAGAGGGCGAACGGCAGGCCGTTGTAAGCGAAGATCAGCGAGATGTAGAGGGCGGCCAGGGCCACGCCCACGGCGATGCGGGTCAGCATGGAACGCTCACTCATGAAATGGCGCGGGCGGGCCGGGGCGGGGCTATCCATGAGGTCCTGCGTGGCGCGATCGGGCGTAGGTGTAATCATCTTGGTTGTCTATGTCGTAGGCCAGGGCCGGCGCGACTCCTTCGACGACTTGGACGGGACCGCCGAGGATGGCCTCGGCGCGGGCAACGATATCTCGCAGGCGCAGTGTCCGGGTGGCAAACTGCCAGAGCAGGCGGGGCCCGAGCAGGCCCGCCATGCGCCACTGCTCCTTGCGCCCCTGGAACAAGCGCCGAAACAGGGCATCATGGCGAGCGATGAGGTCCGGATGGACCAGGAATAGGCCGCCCAATGTCACCGGCCCGGCGTCTGCCAGCGTGACGAACTCGGACGGCGGCGCGTCCGGGAAGGCGGCGTTGTAGTCATCCGCTTTGATCAGGGCGACAGCCACCTCTACGTCGGGCCGGCAGGCGGAGAGGAAGTCATGCACGCCGGCGGACGTCAGGAACGGCAGGTCGGAGACGCAGACCAGTGCAGGCCGATCGGGCGTCACCTGGGCCAGCCCTGCCCGGATGTTGTCCGGGCCGCTCGCGCCCTCGGGCAGCCAGAGGTCAACACCATGGATGGCGGACGCGGCGGCTTGGGGGGCGACGCAGATGATACGCCCGATGTTTCCGCTCTCCCGCAAGGCGTCTACGACCTGCTGCAAGACCGGGGTTCCCGACGGCCCGAGCGGGGCCAGAGGGCGAAAGGGCGAGCCGATGGCCGACGCGTAAGCCGCGTCAATGGTCCCGCCAGCGGGGATGACGACGTCCCAAGTCATCGCGTCTTCCTCATGGGGCAGGAGCCATGAATGGCAGCACGCCCGGCAGCAGGGTGATCTTTGCGGGCGTTGTCCCGCGGACCTCGCCGTCAATCAGGAGCGGCTGGGGCGGGTCGGCATCCACCAAGATCGTCCGGGCGCGCAGCATCGTCACGGCGGGATGGTTGACGTGCTTGCCGGAGAACACCTGGGTCAGCTCATACAGCAGGGTCAGCTTGGGGACGGTCTCGACCAAGCAGATGTCCAGCCAGCCGTCGTCCACGACCGCGCCAGGCGCGATCTTCATGCCGCCGCCAGTCGTCTCGGCGTTGGCGAACGAGACGAACATGGCCTCGACATAGCGCGGCGGGTCGTCGTCTAGAGTCAAGGTCAGGGCGAACGGCTCGAACGTGCGGAGTGTCAGGATTGCCCCCCAAACGTAGGCCAGCGGGCCGGACAGGTGCCGGACGCCCTCGTTGACGGTCCGGGCGGTCCGGGCGTCATAGCCGGTCCCGCTGAGGACCAGGAAGTGGCGCGGGCCATCCGTGCCCGCCCCCTCGATGACGCCCATGTCAATGTGCCGGACGACGCCCGTCGTCAAGGCCGAGCAGGCGGCCTCCAGGCTCCCGTAGAGACCCAGAGACCGGGCAAAATCGTTGCCGGTGCCGAAAGGGATAAGGCCGGCTGTCGCCCCCGTCCCCAGCACGCCGTTTGCGACTTCATGCAGTGTCCCATCCCCGCCGACCGCGACGACAAGACGAACTCCGCGCTGGGCCTCCGCGCGGGCGAGGGCTGTAGCATCGCCGCTCTTCTGCGTATAGTGCCAGACCCAGTTCGCGGCCTTCGACCCGAGGAGGCGGCGGATCTCGGGGACCTGCTTGCCGGCCTTGCCGCGTCCCGCCGTCGGGTTGATGATGAGAACCGCATCGGGGACTATGGGCATCGGGGCGTTCTCCTGCCGCATTATAACACAATCTGGCGGGGCGATACAAGCGGTGCCGCGGGAAGGAAACGGAGACGGTAAGAGCGAATAAGCGAACAAGTTCCCCGGCATTGAAAGGCCGGGCTACTCCCGGCTTCGCCGGACAAAGCCCCTCCGGGGCTACAGATTAGGACTACGGCAGCGGGGAACTTATTCGGCCCCGCAGCCTCCTTGGAGAACAATCATGATCCGAAAAGCCTTCGTGCTGGCCGTGAACCCGGACGCGCGGGACGAATACGAACGGCGGCACAGCCCCATCTGGCCGGAGCTGGCCCAGACACTTGCCAGCCACGGCGTCCACAACTATTCCATCTTTCTGCACCCGGAGACGCACCAACTGTTCGGGTATGTCGAGGTGGAAAGCGAGGAGCGCTGGGATGCCATCGCCCAAACGGAGGTCTGCCGGCGCTGGTGGGCGCATATGAAGGATATCATGCCCTCAAACCCCGACGACAGCCCAGAGAGCCGGGAGTTGCTGGAAGTGTTTCATCTGGATTGACCTGATAGAAAAGAGTGACCTTATGACAGTGGCAGACATCGGCGTATTGGCCGGCGACCGGACGCAGGGCAGCCTGACGCCCGCGCAGGTGGAGTTCTACCGGACGGAGGGCTACCTCCTCCTCCCAGGCCTGCTGAATGATGAGGACATGGCCCCGGTGCGGGCGGCAATGATGGAGAAAGTGTCGGAGATCGCCGACAGCCTGTACGAAAACGGACTGATCACGGACAAGTGCATAGAAAACCCTTTCGAGGCGCGGCTGGCCCGCCTGTTCGACGGACTGACCGACGCAGACTTCTTAAAATATGGGCGGAGTTGGCGGGACCGGAAGCCGGGCTACCACGACCTGATGGCAGGCCCAAAGATACTGGACGCGGTCGAGTCGCTGATCGGCGGTGAGGTCTTTTCGAATCCCGTCTATAACGTCCGGCCCAAGGTCCCCGGCGTGGCGGCCGGGGCTGTGCCATGGCACCAGGACAAATCGTACTGGCCGGACGCCAACGCGAACCCGGTCATCACGGTCTGGATACCGCTGGTGGACGCCACACTGGAGAACGGCTGCCTGCATATCTGGCCCCGGACACATACGGCGCGCATCTTGTCGTTCCATGCCGAGACTTACACCGGCACGGCCTACGCCGAGATTGACGAGGAGCACCTGAAGAAGATCGAGGCCGTCCCACTGCCGCTCCAAGCAGGCGGCGCGATCTTGTTCAACGACCGCTGCGTCCACATGTCCACGCCGAACAACTCGGACCTGGTCCGGTGGAGCGTGGACCTGCGTTACCAGCCGACCGACCAGGACCCGATGCGTGGGTACGGCGCGGGCTTCCTGGCGCGCAGCCGCCGGCATCCGTCGCGCGTCGCAACGCGCGAGGACTGGCTGGCCGAACGCTTGGAGCATGAGGAGGAACACTGACATGCCATTGGTAGACATGCCGCTGGAGCAATTGCTGACGTACACGGGGCGCAACCCGCGCCCCGCCGACTTCGACGAGTATTGGGACCGTGCATTGGCCGAGATGCGCGCCCTGAACCCGCAGGTGGAACTCGTCCCCCACCCGCTCAAAGCGGCTTTTGCCGAGTGCTTTGACCTGTATTTCACCGGGGTCGGCGGGGCGCGGGTCCATGCCAAGCTGTTGCGCCCGAAAAACGCGCCCGTCCCGCACCCGGCCCTGGTCATGTTCCACGGGTACGGCAGCAACAGCGGGGACTGGTCGGGCAAGCTCGGCTATGTCGCGCAGGGGTACTCGGTCGCCGCCCTGGATGTGCGCGGGCAGGGCGGGCTGTCGCAGGATGTCGGCGGGACGACGGGGAGGACGGCCAGCGGCCACTTCATACGCGGTGTGGACGACGCCCCCGAGAAGATGCTATTCCGGCAGGTGTTTCTCGACTGCGCCCAGCTCGCCGGCATCGTGATGGCGATGCCGGATGTGGACGCGGGCCGCGTCGGGGCGGCGGGTGGGTCTCAGGGCGGGGCGCTGACGGTCGCCTGCGCGGCCCTGGAGCCGCGCATCAAGAAGGCCGCGCCGACCTTCCCCTTCCTCAGCGACTACAAGCGGGTCTGGGAGATGGACCTTGCGGCGGGGGCTTATCAGGAGATCCGGGACTACTTCCGCACCTTCGACCCGCGCCATGAGCGCGAGGACGAGGTCTGGATCCGGCTGGGCTATGTAGACATCCAGCACCTCGCCCCGCGGATCAAAGCCGAGGTGCTGATGCCGGTCGGCTTGATGGACACGGTCTGCCCACCCTCCACGCAGTTCGCCGCCTACAACAAGATCACGTCGCCCAAAAACCTCCTGCTCTACCCGGACTTCGGGCACGAGGACCTGCCGGGCGCGAATGACGCCGTGTTTGACTTCTTCGCGGATTTGTAAGGCCGTGGAACGGTGATGCTCTGGAACGGTGATGCTCTAGAACACCGGCCCGGCCTGGGCCAGCGTGTCGCAGGTCTGGCTGGCGACCTGCTCGAAATCCGCCGCCGTCAGGTCCTGGGCGGCCAGCGCCTCGGGATGGAGCGTGTAGGCCAGCCCGTCCAGGCCCAGGCCAATGCCCAGGGTCAAGCAGATGGCATCGGCAACGTGAACGAGGCAGGGAAGCAAGGAGGGGGCAGGAGATCCAAGGGGCGCATGGTGCCAGCGCACGGCGGTGACCAGGGAGGAAGGCAAGTTCCAGCGTTCCAGCAGGCGCGCGCCCGCTTCGGCATGGTCAAAGCCCAAGACTTCCCGCTCCGCCTCAGCGAATGTGATGTTGCTGCCCAAGGCGCGCAGGAGAACGCGGGCGAATTGGTCCTTCAAATAGGTATTTAGGACCACCTTGCCGATGTCGTGCAGGAGGCCCGCCACGAAAGCTTCCTCGGTCGCACGGTAGCGGGCGCGCTGGGCCAGTGCCTGGGCGGCACAGGCGCAGGCCAGCGAGTGCCGCCAGAGCGCACCGCGCGGCAGGGCATAGCCGACGACATCCTGCTCCAGCATCTCCTGGCAGCTTGTCGCCATGACCAGGTTGCGCGTTGTCCGCATCCCCAGCGTAGTCACGGCCTCGGAGACCGTCGAGATGCGACGGCTGGACCCGTAGTAGGCGGAGTTCGCCAGTTTCAGCACACGCACCGCCAGGGCCTGGTCTGAGGCCAGGGCACGCGCGACATCCGCCGTGCCCGCCTTCGGGTCGTCCGTGAGCTGCATGACGCGGACGACGGCGGCAGGGAGGGCCGGAAGGTCTCGTACCTGACGTACCAGCGTTTCCAGGCGATCATCCATACGCCCAAGCCCCTTCCAAAATAGGACCCACGGTGGGGCCGACTCGTGGACCACTCAGCCCCAAAACGATCAGCAGCCGCTCCGTCAGCCCGACTGGGCGCACCCAGACTGTGCCGGTGGCGGCATCCAACGTCACCGTCCGCCCAAAATGTCCGCCCGTGTCCTCGGCGCAGAGGGGGACGTGAACGCGGGCCAGCTCTTCCTTAACGGCATGGACGTTCCTTACGCCGATTTCCAGGCGCGACCGCGTCGCCATGTCTGAGTCGGCATCCGTGAAGATCTGCGCGCCGCCGACCAGGGCAGCCTGCACGCGGGCGGCCTGTCCACCCTGCCGGATGATCTCGGCGAGGGCATGGGCGACGGCGGTGTCGGCGCACTTGCCGGGAGGCAGCAGGGGGGCGGTGCGCGCGTTGAGTCCAGAAGGCGGGAGGGTGACAGGAAGGACGATATGCACCAAAACGGCAAGCCGGGCATGGGTCTCATAGAGGCACAGGCCGACGCACGCGCCCAGGCCGCGCGCTTCGAGGCGCGCGTCCGCGGCGCGTGTCAGTCCCGTTTCCCCCATCTCTACCGCCATGACCAATGTCATCATTCAGAAGGCCCCTCTCCTTCCTGATTATGGCCGCTTGACCCTCTTTCTCCAGTGGGGCCGACTAATCCAGCAAAATCACGGTGGCGCTTTGGCCGGCGGGGATGACCGAGACGTCGGCGGGGATGACCAGCAGGGCATTCGCCTGGACCATGGAGCGCATCATGCCGGAGCCTTGCTTTGCGATGGGCATGACAGCGTGGCCCCCTCCTTCATGGGTCACGACGGCCCGCTGATAGCTCTGCCGCCCCGGCGTATGGCCCGCATCTTCGGTGAGTCGGGCTATGACCGTGGGGCGAGCCGTCTCGACCAGCCCACGCGGGCGGCGCAGGGCGGGCCGGACGAACAGCTCGAATGTCACCATCGAGGAGACGGGGTTGCCGGGAAGGCCGAAGAAGAGGGTCTCGCCCCAGCGCCCGAAGGCGACCGGCTTGCCGGGGCGGATGGCGACGCGCCAGAAGTCCATCGTCCCGCGCTCGGCGAATACGGCCTTGACGTAGTCATAATCGCCGACCGAGACGCCGCCGCTAGTCAGGAGCACATCCGCCCCCACCGCCTGGTCGAATGCCTCGCGCAAGGCTTCCGCCGTATCCCGCGCGTGGAGCCGGTGCGTCACGACGCCGCCCGCCTCGGCCACCTGTGCGGCCAGGGCATAGGCATTGGAATTGTAGATCTGCCCCGGTAGGAGCGGCCGGCCCGGCTCGATCAGCTCATCGCCGGTGCTGATGATCGCGACGTGCGGGCGGGGATGGGCGCGGAGATGGGCGCGGCCCACGACGGCGGCCATGCCGACCTCGGCGGGGCGGATGGGGCTGCCCGAGGCCATGACGAGGCTGCCTGCCGCCACGTCTTCCCCGGCCCGCCGGATGTTCTGGCCTAGCTCGATGGGCTGGAGGAAGGTGACGCCCCCGTCGCGCTCTTCCGTATCTTCCACCGGCACGACTGTGTCCGCGCCGGGCGGGACGGGTGCCCCGGTCATGATCCGCAGCGCGCTTCCGAATGTCAATGCGGGCAGGGACAGCGCCCCAGCGGGGATGTCGCCCGACACGGGCAGCGTGGCGGGAATATCCGCGAGGTCGGCGGCCCGGACGGCGAAGCCGTCCATGCTGCTGTTGTCGAACGGCGGGGCATCCTGAGGCGCGAATACGTCTTCGGCAAGGACGCAGCCGAGCGCGTCGGCGAGCGGCACAGCGACAGGTGGAAGCGGTGCGATCTGGCCGAGGATCTGGGTCAGGGCCTGGTCATAGGTAAGCATGGTTCGTGTTACACGGAAAAGGCCTTCGCTGAAACCTAACCAAGTGATGCAAGCTTGGCATAAAGCTCTCCGGCCCGGATCGGCTTGGAAAGGTAATCGGTCATCCCAGCCTCCAGGCAGCACTCCCGGTCGCCCTGCATGGCATTGGCAGTCATGGCGATGATGGGGATGCGGCGGCCCGTGCCCTGCTCTGCCGCGCGGACGGCGGTGGCAGCGGCCAGACCATCCATGACCGGCATCTGCACATCCATCAGCACGACATCATACTGGGCGCGCGCCAAAGCGCAGGTCGCCTCCTGGCCGTTCCCGACCCCTTCCACAGCGCAGCCCCACTTCTCCAGAAGCCGCCGGGCCAGCTTCATGTTCGTGGGGTTATCCTCAGCAAGCAGCACGCGCAGGCCCAATGGGTCCTGCAATGTGCGGGCAGCATCCTCCTGCACATCCGGCTCGACGCCTCTGGGCAGGGCAAGCGAGACGGTGAACAAGCTCCCTCGGCCGGCCTGACTTTCCAGGGTGATCTGTCCGCCCATCAGCCCGATGAGATGGCGCGAGATCGCCAGGCCCAGTCCAGTCCCGCCGTACTCGCGCGTCGTGGACCCATCGGCCTGGGTGAAGCTCTCAAAGATAGCCGCCTGCCGCTCCGGCAAAATGCCGATGCCGGTATCCTGCACGGTCAGTGTCAGGGCGATGTTTGGGCTGCTGTCCGCGCGCCATTCCGCCGACAGGCGGACCCCGCCCTGCAGCGTGAACTTGACGGCATTACCCACTAGGTTCATCAAGACCTGACGCAGACGGACAGGATCGCCCTGAAGGCGGCGCGGCAGGTCGAATGGAAAGGAGGAGGACAGCGTGATCCCTTTCTCCTGAGCGCGCGGCTGGAGCAGATCGGCGACCTCAGCCATCACGACGCGCAGATCGAAGGGCGTTTGTTCCACCGTCATCTTCCCCGACTCGATTTTGCTGAAGTCGAGGATGTCGTTGATCACGGTCAGCAGCGCATCCGCGCTGCTCTTGATTGTCCGCGCCTGGTCGCATTGTTCATCCGTCAGGCTGGTCTCCAGCAGCAGGGCCGTCATGCCGATGACGCCGTTCATGGGCGTGCGGATCTCGTGGCTCATGTTCGCCAGGAACTCGGACTTAGCCCGCGTCGAAGCCAGCGCCTGGTCTCGGGCCAGCCGGATCTGCATCTCCACCTGCTTTTGCTCGGTGATGTCATGCATGACCACGACCGCACCGAGTTTTTCTCCAGCCTCATCGAAGAAGGCACGTCCATCGGACAGCGTCGTACGGCGCGGCCCGTCTTTGGGGGCGATCACCATTTCCACCCCCTGGACGGGCTGCCCCTGCAATGCCTGGAAGAGCGGGATCTCCTCGGTCGGCATGGGAGTCAGGCCATCGGCTCGATAAAGATCGAAGTGTTCCGCCCACTGCCCCGGTGGGATAGGTGCAGCCGGCAGGCCGTGGAACTCACGTGTCGCCCGATTGAACAGGGTCAGCGTCCCCACCGCGTCGCAGGCGACGATCCCATCGGCCATGTTTTCCAAGACGGCCTGGGTGAACTCCTGCTGCCGCGCCAAGGCGGCCTGCGCCTCCTTGCGGTCGGAGACATCCATCAGCAGGCCATCCCAGCGGACCGATCCATCCGCCTGACGCTCCGGCATGGAGGCGCCCTGAATCCAGATCTGTCGGCCGCAGGAGTGGACGGTGCGCCCCTCCCACTGCCATGGTTTCAGCGAAGCGGCGGAGGCGGCAAAGGACTGCATCAAGCTGTCCCGGTCGTCAGGATGGATGATGCTCTGGAGGAGCAAGGCATCCTCTTGAAGCTGCTCCGGTTCCAGGCCGAAGATGCGCCGGCAGCCACCACTGACAAAGGGAAACGCGGTGGAGCCGTCCGGGCGTAGGACGAACTGATAGAACATCCCCGGCACATTGGCGAGGATGCGCCTCAACCGCTCATCAAGCGTCTTCCGGGCCTGCTCTGTCTTCCGCTGCTCTTCGAGATGACGGCGGAGCTGGAGCTGCCCCATGACCTGCCGTCCTAGGGCTTCCAAAGCCTGGGCTTGATCCGCAGTAAGGCAGCGCGGGATCTGATCGATGACGCACAGGGAACCCAGTGCGTAGCCTTCGGGGGTCAGAAGCGGGGTTCCGGCGTAGAAGCGGACGAAAGGGGCGCTCGTGACATGGGGATTATCTTGGAACCGCTCGTCTGCTCTGGCGTCCGGGACCACGAACAGACCGGGCTGCAGGATGGTATGCGCGCAGAACGCCTCAGCACGCGGCGTCTCCTGAGCCTCCAGACCGATGGTGGCTTTGAACCACTGCCGGCCGCCATCTATTAGCGAGATGGTGGCGATCGGCGTTTGGCAGATGGCGGCTGCCAGCAGGACGATGTCGGTGTAGGCCTGTTCCGGGAGAGTATCGAGGATACCATATTCGCGGAGCGCTTCCAGCCGCTGCGCTTCATTGTGCGGGATTGGGGGCGTCGTCATACCGGGTTTATCGGCATCTCCGCCTTCTCCCTTTAGAAGCGACCCCGGTGTGCGGTTTGGCCAGGCGCTTCAGCCGATGGGATGCCCTGTCTCACGCACCCGCAGGACATCAACGGCGTGGGGCAGCAGGGGGATGAGGCTGGCCGCGCCGTCACGCGCGCCGGACGGGCTGCCGGGGAGGTTAACGATGAGTGTCGCGCCCCGAATACCGGCCACGCCGCGCGAGAGGGCGGCGAAGGGAGTCTGCTTGAGGCCCTCCCAGAGCAAAAACTGGCTGATATTGGGCGCGGCCCGCTCCAGAACTTTGCCGGTCGCTTCGGGCGTCACATCGCGCGGGCTGAAGCCGGTGCCGCCCGTCGTCAGGATGACATCGCACCCGTACTCGTCCGCCCAGCGCTTCAGAGTCTCGGCAATGACCTTCTTGTCGTCCGGCACGACCGCCTCCAAAGCCACGACGAACGTGTCTGTCGGCAGGCTCCCTTTGACAGCGGGACCGGACAGGTCTTCCCGCTCACCGGCGCTGCATCGGTCACTGACCGTCAGCACCCCGACCCGAATCATCTCTCCCATGCTTTTCCCCATTCAAACGGGCCACTCTTTCCACCCGTTTTCGAGACAAGATGGACGCCCTCGATCACCATGCGCTTGTCCACAGCTTTCGCCATATCGTAGACGGTCAGGGCGGCGATCGTCGCCGCCGTCAGCGCCACCATATAGACGCCCGGTTGCGCCACCGTCGTCGCCGATGTTCTGATCGTCAATCGCCCCTCGCCGAACTCGAAGTCTACAGACACATCAGACAGCGGCAGCGAATGACAGAGGGGAATCAGCTCGTCCACCCGCTTCGCCGCCAGCACCCCGGCGACACGCGCCACGGCCAGGGCATCCCCCTTGGCGAGTTCGTTTTGACGAATTTTGTGCATCGTTTCCGGCTGCATGGTCAGGATGGCCTGCGCCGTCGCCACGCGCCGGGTCGTTTCTTTGGCGGACACGTCCACCATGCGGGCCTTGCCGTGTTCGTCAATGTGTGTGAGGTCAGACATCAGATCATCTCGTTGGGCCGGAAGTAGATACCCTTATAGACGTTGCGGGTGCCGTCTTTGCCCTTGCGAATCGTGATTTGGCACTGGCAATTCGCAGTCCTGCTGGTCGGCCATGGGAATCTGGCGACAACTTCCTCATCACTGTCACTTTTCATCACTGTCACTTTTCATCGCGTGTCTCTTTCAGAGCGTTTAGCAGACCACGGAATAAATTCCGAGGCTAGGGAGTGCCCACCGTCCAGAGGACGGGAGAATGAAGAACCGTCTGTCAGGGGTCGTCTCCTAGACGGCGAGCTTTTAACAGCCTTGGAATTTATTCCGTGACTAGGCTTTCACTTATTATACCACGCGCGCCATCCACAAACAAGCAATCCGACCCTTGACAGACATAGTAGACGCTTGGTATAATTCAAATGTCTACAGTAGAAGGGAGTCTACCTCGTGTCCGTCGGCTGGCTGTTTCTGGATATGAACTCGTTTTTCGCCTCGGTCGAGCAGCAGGAGCATCCTGAGTTGCGCGGGCGGCCGGTCGCGGTCGTCCCGCTGCTGTCGGACACGACCTGCTGCATCGCGGCGTCTTATGAGGCGAAGGCCTATGGGGTCAAGACGGGGACCAATGTCGCCGAGGCGAAGCGGCTCTGCCCGAGCCTGCGGCTGGTCGAGGCGAAGCACGGGCCGTACCGAGACTATCAGGCGCGGATACTCAATACGGTCGCGCAGTGCCTTCCGGTGACGGAGGTTCTGTCGGTGGATGAGATGGTGTGTAAGCTGTGGGCGAACGAGCGTCACCTAAGCGACGCGATCCGGCTGGGGGAACACATCAAGGCGCGGATTAAGGCCGAGGTGGGCGAGTACATGCACTGCTCGGTGGGACTGGGGCTGAACCCGTTCCTCGCCAAAGTCGCTGCCGAGATGCAGAAGCCGAACGGCCTGGTCGTTTTGGACGCCGAGGATCTGCCGCACAAGCTGTTCCGGCTGGCTTTGACCGACTTCCCCGGCATCAGCACGGGCATGGAGGCGCGGCTGCACGCGGCGGGCGTGCGGACCACCGAACAGATGTACGCGCTGACACTTTCGCAGATGCGGGCGGTCTGGGGCGGCGTCGGGGGGGAACACTGGTGGCATCTGCTCCGGGGCCATGAGGTCGCGAGGCCGCCGACAATCCGGCGCAGCATCGGCCACTCGCACGTCCTGGCCCCCGAACTACGGACGCGCACCGGGGCGGCGTCCGTGGCCGGGCGTCTGCTGGAGAAGGCGGCGGAGCGGATGCGGCACCACGGCTATTCGGCGCGGGGGCTGGCCGTCCATGTGCGAAGCGGAGACAGACAGACCTGGTCAGCCAAGCGGCGGCTCCTTCCTTGTGTGGATACCTGGACACTGCTGGCGGCCCTGCGGTCTTTATGGGAACATTCGTTCCCTGCTGTGCGTCAGGTCGGGGTCGTTCTGTACGACCTGGTGCCGGACGGCCAGTGGACACCCTCGCTGTTTGGGGAAGACACGGCGCGACGGACGGCGGCGCGTGCGGTGGACGAGATCAACCGCAAGTACGGACGCGGGACGTTGTCCATGGCCTCAGTCGTGCCGGTGCGGGGAGTGGCAGAGGACAAGATCGCATTCGGGAAGATCGGGGAGTTGGACTGAGATGTACCCAAAGAGGCCTCCCTGCCCCCAATAATGGGGGAGCAGGAAAGAAAGAAGCTACGTTTACCTCTGTCTCCCCCATTATTGGGGGCCGGGAGGCCATTCTCGGGTACATCTCTCTCATGCTATTCCTCGGACTTGACCTTGCCTGGGGCGATAAGAACACCAGTGGCGGCGTGGTCCTTTCCTACTCTTCAGACTCCCCCAGGGTTGAGGGCAGGGGGACGGTTCTCGATGTTACCGAAGCGCTGGGCGATGACGACGAGATTGTCGCCTGGATCAAGCGCTGGGACGCCGAGGCTGGGGCGGAGGGGCTGCTGCTGGGGGTGGATGCGCCGCTGCTGGTGCCGAACAGAGCGGGGAGGCGGCCCTGCGAGGCGGAGATCGGGCGGCGGTTCGCGAAGTTTCAGGCGGGGGCGCACCCGGCGAACCGAACGATCTTTAAAGATAACGTCCGGGGGGAGCGGCTAGTGGCTCGGCTGATGGAGCAGGGTATCGCAGACAACCCATACCTCGATGTGCCGCGCAAGCCTGGTGTACGGCAAATGATGGAGGTCTTCCCCCACCCCGCCCACATCGTCCTGTTCGGGCTGGCACGGACGCTGAAGTACAAGGCCAAGCCGGGTCGGGACTATGTGAGCCGGTGGGCGGCGATGAACGAGTACAGCCGTCTCCTGCGCGGGCTGACGATCCATGACCCGCCTTTGGAATTGCCCGAGGACTGGCCGCCCGCCGATACAGAGGGGATTATCGCAGGGGTATTGAAACGGCTGGAAGATGGGATGGATGCGCTCACCTGTGCCTACATCGTCTACTGGTACTGGTGGCACGGGCAGGGAGGCGCAGAAGTGCTGGGGGACCTCATGGACGGCTATATCGTCGTCCCGCACCGGCCCGAAGAGGGCAATCGGCACACGGAGAATCAGGTACAATAACCCATGCCAGACCTGCCGCTCCCAGTCCTGCAAACGTCGCGCCTGACACTGCGTCCGATGGCCGCTGCCGATACGGACGCCGCTTACAAGATGATCGCCGCCTCGCGCGATTCGTTCGCGCGCTGGTTCGGCTGGGCGCGGGCCAGTACGCGCGAGTCGGTGCAGGAGTATACGCAGCAGGCGACGGAGGCGATGACGGTCGGCAATGCCTGGCACTACGTCGTACGGACGCGGCAGGAGAGCTTGATCGCGCGGGTCGGCCTGACGCAGATTGATCCGGTCAACTTCAGCGCCGAGCTAGGCTACATGCTGCGGACGGACTTCGAGGGGAGCGGCCTGATGACCGAAGCCGCATTAGGCCTCCTCTCTTATGCTTTCGGCGCGGGTGGCCTGCACCGGATCGTGGCCTATGCCGACGTGGAAAACGTGGGCAGTCAGAAGGTGCTGACCCGCCTGGGCTTCCGGCACGAGGGGACTGCACGCCATATGCTTTACCTCCCCGAGCGCGGCTGGCGGGATCACCATGCCTATGGACTGCTGGAAGGGGAACTTCGTGGCGGACGAAAATAGTGGGCTGGACCTCCTGGTCTGCGCGGCGACGGAGCCAGAGCTAAGGGCGTTCAGCGTCCTGCGGGAAGAGGCTGGGCAGGATGGTTTTCTGACCGGCGTCGGCATCCCGGCCGCACTTGCTCAGACACTATTTGTCGCGTGGCGACTGCGACCCGCCCGCATCCTGAACATCGGCATCGCCGGGGCCTACCCCGGCAGTGGACTCGCCATCGGCGACATCGTGGTCGGCACTTCGGAGGTCTACGGCGATGTCGGGTTTGAGCTGCCCGAAGCACCTGGGTTTCGGCATGTCGGTGAGGTGCCCTGGGGAACGTTCTACCGCGAGCCACTGGCACTGACTGTGTTCCCGGAGTTCGCAGGGGCGGCGATGGGTCGCGGCTGCACCGTCAACACCTGCACCGGGACGGAAGCTATGGGACGGCTGCGCGAGCGGCTGTTTAACGCCGCTTTTGAGACGATGGAGGGCGCGGCAGTCGCGCAGGTGGGCACTGTCTTGAAGGTCCCCGTCTGTGAGATACGCGCCATCAGCAACATCGCTTCCGACCGAGACATGCGGCCTGAGAACATTCGGATCGCTTTGGACGCCCTCACTACCTACTTCCAGAAGTTTAGAAAAAGAGCATTATGACCGAACTGAGCCTGGGCATCTCGCCCTGCCCGAACGACGTTTATATCTTCAGCGGCCTGCTGACGGGCGCAGTCCGTGCCGAAGGCATGGCCTTCCATGTAGACTATCAGGATGTGGAGACGCTGAACGCGCGCGCACAGGCGGGGGCGATGGACGTGGTCAAGATCAGCTACGCCAACTATATCCACTGCCAAAATGGCTATGATCTGCTGCCTTGCGGCGGGGCGCTGGGGCGCGGCGTCGGCCCGCTGCTGCTGTCCAACGGGGGGGATTGGGACCCGGATGGTGAAGTCCTGGTGCCGGGCGAATTCACGACCGCGAACTTCCTGCTGGACTTCTACGCCGGCCGTCCGCTCCGCAAGCGGTTCCTGCCATTCGATGTGCTGTATGCGCGCCTCCTGGACACGCCCGGCACACAGGGCGTGGTAATCCACGAGAAGCGGTTCACGTTTGCCGCCGACGGGCTGCATCTGATCCAAGATTTAGGGGATCATTGGGAGCAAGAGACCGGCTTTGCCATCCCATTGGGAGCCATCGCCGCCCGCAAGGGCTTGGACCATGCACGGCTGGCCGAGGCGGTGCGGGAAAGCCTGCGCTGGGCCTATGCCCATGACGCCGAGGCGTTCGCGCTTTGCCAAGAACACTCGCAGGACCTGAACCCGGACGTCGTCCGTGCACATATCGAGTTGTACGTCAACAGCTTTTCGGAAGACGTGGGGCCGGAGGGGCAGGCGGCGGTGGAGTTCTTTTTGTCACGACAGCGTGAAGTGGCGACTCCACATTGAGCATGATATGGGTGAGAACGGTTCTCGCTGCCGCCCATGGTAGAATGGATGCGTCAATGCACGATAGGAGGCACGAGAATGGCGATCCTTCAGGCAAATCTTCCGATCCCCGAAGAATACCGGCGCGAATTAGGGGAGCGCGGCCAGGCGATCTACGAAAAGCTCAAGCCAAAGTTGGAGCCGGAATTCAACAATCAGTATGTCGTCATCCATGTTGACACGGAGGAATATGTGGTCGCAACGGCCTTCACCGCAGCCAACCGGGCCATGATGACTCGCCGCCCCATTGACGGTAGGCTCTTTGGCCGAAAGATCGGGCCGGAGCCAGACAATGACCGGGTGGCTCAGATCGCGGCCATGGAAATACTGGCGGAGCGCCGGAAATGATCTTTGGCCGTGTGCGTGGCTATATGCCGCGCGTCTCTTTAGTCTTGCCGGGTATGCGAGGGCCTCTCTCTGTTGAGTTCATCGTGGACACCGGCTTCGAGGGCGATCTCTCCGTAGGTCATGACCGTCCCTTTCGGGATGGCCTTGATGACATTTTCGACCTCGGTGGAGAACTGGTCAGGCGGGCGGGGGGCCGAAGATGATCGAGCCATTGTGGCCACCAAAGCCCAAGCTGTTCGACATGGCCGGTCCCGGCTCCCACGGGCGTGGCTCGCCGATGACCAGATCGATGTTCATGGACGGATCGAGCGCGGTGGTACCAGCCGTTGGCGGGATGAGGCGCTTCTCCATCGACAT
>JANLUQ010000224.1:0-3192 GCA_031363565.1 Armatimonadota bacterium
GGCAGTTGCGACAAAGATTGGCAGGCGGTGAGAATGCCTTCATTCCAGCGTTCCGCGAGTTCAAAGCGAACACCGGCTAGGCGCAGGTATTCGGCTTCGAATTCCGCCTCCGCAGGCTCGGCGAACCGAACATCGTAAACGTCGGGCGAGTCGTCTTCAGGTATCATTCAGCGGCGACCACGCCTGTTTCCGTCTCACTCAGCTTCGCGGACGGCCAGGCGTTGGGCAGGCCGCGCTTGGCCCTCTGCTCCGCGAGGTACTGAGCCATCGGCTTTTCCCGACCGGCTTCCGCCGCCGCCATCGCATTGCTGACGGCCGCCCCGGTCTCCTCGTCTTCTCGCGCCTGCGCCTCCAGGCGGTCGGCGAGGAGCATGTCAACGAGGGTGTCCAAGTCTTGTCCGTCCTGCTGCGCTTTTTCTCGAAGGAGGGCTTCAGTCTTAGGCTTCAAAGTAATAGTCATCACGGCACTTCTTTTGGAGGACAGTATACCCGGTTGGCGTCCCCGCCTGCCCCGCATCACTGTCCGCCGCTACGGCGTCACCGGCTCCCACTTCTTCGTCTCCGCCGACTTCGCGATGGCGTCCAGCAGAACATTGTTCAGATACCCGTCGCGGAAGTTCGGGGTGGGGTTCTCGCCCTTGCCGATGGCGGTGAAGGCGTCGAAGAGCAGGTTGGTGAAGGTATGCTCGTAGCCGATGTTGTGGGCGGCGGGCCAGTAGTGGCCGGTGTAGCGGTCCTGGCCGGCCGTGACGGTGACGGTGCGAAAGCCGTTCGTGCCGGCGTGGGTGTCCTCGGTGTAGATCTCCAGCTCGTTCGGGCGCTCGGCGTTGAAAACGAGGCTGCCTTTGCTGCCGTTGATCTCAAAGCGGTTGTGGTTCTTGCGGCCCAGGGCGAAGCGGGTGGCCTCGAAGGTGCCGAGTGCGCCATTTGCAAAGCGAGCTAACGCCAGTGAGGCGTCGTCCACGTCCACCACTCCCATGACGTCGGAGGCCTTGCCGCCCAGGCGGTCGTCGGACTCGGCAAGCTCGGGGCGCTGCTTAATGAAGGTCTCCATGAGGCCGCTGACCTCGGAGATCTCGCCGACGAGGTAGCGGGCGGTATCGAGGCAGTGGGCGAGCAGGTCTCCGTGGGAGCCGCTGCCGGCCGTGTCCTTCTTCAGCCGCCAGACCAGGGGGAAGTCCGGGTCTACGATCCAGTCCTGCAGGAAGAGCGCGCGCCAGTGATAGATCTTGCCGATACAGCCCTCGTCAATGAGCTGCTTGGCGAAGGAGACGGCGGGGTTGGCGCGGTAGTTGAAGTAGATGAGGTGTTTGACGCCCGCCTTCTCGACGGCGTCCAGCATCCGCTTGGCTTCTTCGGAGGTGTTGCCGAGCGGCTTCTCGCAGAAGACGTGCTTGCCGGCCAAGGCGGCGGCGATGGCGATCTCGGCGTGCATGTTGCCGGGCGCCCCGATGTCTATGATGTCAATGTCGTCGCGGGCGATCAGCCGGCGCCAGTCGGTCTCATGGCCCTGCCAGCCGAAGGTCTCGGCGGCTTTCCTGACCCCGGCCTCGTCGCGCCCGCAAAGTGCCTTCATCACGGGTTTGACTTCTAGTTCCGGGAAGAACCGCCCGACCTGCCGGTAGGCGTTGGAGTGCGCCTTACCCATGAACTTGTAGCCGATCATGCCCACGTTGAGCGTCGTTGCTGCCATGCGAATCCTCCTGGGTGCGTGTGTTCTGTCAAAAAGAAGCGGCCCGCCGAAACGGGTTCGACGGGCCAGGATGGGACGTTTAGGGCGTCGGTCGGGGGGCCGGCATATTACGGTAGCCGGGGCCGGGTGGGGGCGCGAACGTCGGGGCGTCCCCGAGGTAGTCCACGATCTTGGCCCGGCTGCGGAGGCCCAGAACATAGGGCTGAATGGCCTGCTGGATCTGCTGGGTGCGCGCCGCTTTGTCGGCGTCCTCGAACCGTTTCTTGTCGGCGGGCGTTGGGGCCGCGCTGGTGCTGTCTATTTTGATCAGGTGGTAGCCGAACTGGGATTTCACCGGGGTCGGCGTGACCTCGCCCGGCTTGAGTGCGAGCATCGCCTTCAGGAAGGTCGGGTCGAAGGACGTATTGGCATCAACAACCCCCGGCAGGTCTCCGCCGCTGCCTTTGCCGGACGGGTCTTCGGTGTATTTGTTGGCGACATCCACGAAGCTTGTGCCCGCCTTCAGTTCGGCCTGCGCCTTGGCGATAATCGCCAGAGCTTCGGCGTCGGTATGCGGCTTGGAGCCGGGTCCGACGGAGACCGTGGCGATCAGCAGGTGTCGGGCATGGTACTTGAGCGGGCTGGACGTCAGCTTCAGCGTCTTAGCGACGAGGGCTTCCACTTTCAGCTCGGTGACAAGCTGCTCCTTGTAGGAGGCGACGGTCAGGTGGCGCTGCGCCAGCAGCGCTTCGAGGCCGCCAGGCGCTTGGGCATAGCGCGTGCGAAGCTCGGTCAGCTTGGCGTTCACCTGAGCGGGCGTCACCACAATTTGCTGCTTGACGGCCTCCTGGTTGACAAGCTCGATCAGGATCATCTGGTTGATGATCTGCGGCCCGGCCACTTTGAGGGCTTCCTTGGCGACCTGGGAGCTAAAGATCTTCTTGCCGTTGACGATGGCGGCGACGCCCGCTGGGGCCGGCCCGTGCAGGGCAGGGGAAATGGCTGGGGCTGCCGACTGCGGCGGGGGCGGCGGGGGCATGTCCGGGACCATCGGGGTCTGTGCCGGGAGGGCCGGAGCGGCGGCAAGCATCAGGGCGATGGCCGCGGGCCAGCGCGAGAAGCGACGTGTCAAAATAAAGGGTCCCCTTTCGCGGCGCGTCGATTATATGGATGGGAGACGCGCCGCTGTGTCCTACGAAGTTTGTGTTCCCTTATGTTACAACAAAAGACCGCCGCCGTCAAGGCTTCGCCGGTGCGCGCCTTATGGGAATGCCGTATTTGTGTCTGCTCGGGCAGTTTGGCAGGTGCCTTGCGGGAAAGCGAGGTGTGAGACCCCTTAATCTCGAAAGGCAACACTCTCCACGAACATCGACCGTACAAATATCATAAAGGCAATCGGCTTTGTTGCATAAATAGGCTTTAGATGGCAAATTTTCGATTTTCAGCCCGTAAAGTAAGGAAGCACAGATTTAGGCTTCGATGGAGCCGAGTAGGCCTTCCATTATATTTTGACTGCATTC
>JANLUQ010000236.1:0-2382 GCA_031363565.1 Armatimonadota bacterium
TCGTTGAATGCCCTCTTCGTTGAATGCCCTCTTCGTTGAATGCCCTCTTCGTTGAATGCCCTCTTCGTTGAATGCGGCGCGGCAAGACAAGAGGGCGCGGCAAGCGGCGCCCCTACGAGTGGCTCCATTCCGCCTCCCCCATTATTGGGGGCGGGGGGGGCCGCCCCTCCCCCCGCTCCCGGTAGACAAACCGCCGCTCGTTTGGTACAATGGAGGCACATGACACAAAACGGCCACATGATACCCATACGCCAGGCCAGCCTCGACCGCCGCACCTCTGAGACCGACATCGCGCTCTCCGTCTCGCTCGACGGCGATGGCAGCAGCGAGATCGTTACCGGCGTGGGCTTCTTCGACCATATGCTTACCCATGTCGCCCGTCACGGTCTGCTGCACCTGACTATCAAAGCGACCGGCGACCTGCACATTGACGACCACCACACCGTCGAGGATGTGGGCATCGCCTTGGGCCAGGCCTTGCGCGATGCCGTCAGCGACAAGTCCGGAATCGCCCGCTACGGACACGCCCTCGTGCCGATGGACGAGGCCCTGGTCTCCTGCGCTTTGGACTGGAGCGGGCGCGGCCTGCTGGCCCACGACTTCGCCTTCGCCGCGCCCAAGATCGGCACCTTCGACACCGAGCTTGTTGCCGAGTTCTTCCGGGCCGTCGCCGCCAATGCCGGCCTGACCCTGCACTTCGAGCAGCGGCGCGGGACGAATGCCCACCATATCGCAGAGGCGGCCTTCAAAGCCTTCGGACGTGCTTTGGATATGGCGAAACGCCGCGACGAGCGCGTGCTGGGCATCCCCAGCACGAAGGGGAGTTTGTAACCCGATGGCGACACAAGCGGCACCCCTGACGCTGCCGAGCGTTTTCCCCGCCGACCTGTCCTACCGCATCGGCGCGGCCCTGTTCAGCCTGGTCGGCATCATCGGCATCGGCCTGGCATCAAGCCGTCATGAGACGCAGAATTTAGTCCTCTCCGCCGTCCCATCCGTCGTCTTCTTCGGCGCGCTGCTGCTGACCCTGACGTTTCGGCTTGAGGTGGACGAGGCAGGCCTGCACCAGCGATCCATTTTAGGGCGTAAGGAGGCGACCTGGGACCAGGTCAAGCGGCTGGATCAGGGACGAGCTTACTCAATCTACGGTAAGGACACGGGTGAGCTTGTCTGGCTCTCCCTCATCTCCACCGCCACCCAGCTTGCCGTCGCCGAGGAGGCTATCCGCCGGTGTGCCCTACGGCCTTCGGACGCGAAGATGGAGTACCCAGTGCGCCGGCGATGGGTACGCAAGTAGGGACAAAATGATGAGATCAAAACCATGAGATCAAAACCATGAAAGTCGCGATCATAGACTACGGCATGGGCAACCTACGGAGCGTCGAGAAAGCCTTCCACAAGGTCGGGATCGCCGGCGCGTTCGTCACGGACGACCCCGCTGAAGTGGCGCGCGCCGACAAGGCCGTCTTGCCCGGTGACGGCGCGTTCGACTCGACCATGCACTCCCTGCGCCGGTCGGGCGTTGACCGGACGGTATCAGAGTTCATCGCCTCGGGCCGCCCGTTCCTGGGCATCTGCGTCGGGATGCAGGTGCTCCTGACCGGCAGCGAGGAGGGCCAGCCGGGCGTCCGGGGCCTGGATATCGTGCCGGGCCGCGTCCGCCGCTTCCTGCCCGGCGAAGGCAGAAAGGTCCCGCAGATCGGCTGGAACGACATCACATTCACCCCCGACTCGCCCCTGGGCGCGGACCTGCCGAGCGACTCGCCGATGGCCTACTTCCTGCACTCCTACTACTGCGCCCCTGATGACCCCACCGACTGGGCGGCGGCGACCGACTACGGCGTCTCCTACTGCTCCGCCCTGCACCGGGGCAATGTCTGGGCCACCCAGTTCCACCCAGAGAAGTCCGGCCCGGTCGGGCTTGCCATCCTCCGCAACTTTTCTCGGCTTTAAAGACAGTGAGTTTAGGAGCATTAAGAACATGCCCTTCTGGTGGCACCTGACGGAACTCATCTTGGCGATCCCACTCAGCGCGATCATCCTGGGTGTCGGCGGCAACATCATCGGGAACATCTTGCAATCGCGGGAGCGGCAGCTGAAATTGCGCCTGCGTGCGGAGGCGCGTCATGCCCGGTCCACTCCTTCCATGAGTCTGCACAAGGAAGTGGAAGCGCTGCGGGCCGAGATCGCCTCCCTGCGCGATACCACGACGCAGTACGACATGACGAACGATCATATCGTGCAGCGCATCGAGGAGCGGCTGGGCCGCATGGAAACCCGTTTGGCGGCGAGGCAGGCCGAGCCGCGCGCGGAGGACCAGCCGTTGCAGCAGCTAAACCGGCGGTGAGGGCGGCAGAAGAATGGGGCGCAGGAGTAGCCTCA
>JANLUQ010000244.1:0-20738 GCA_031363565.1 Armatimonadota bacterium
CCGGAACTCTGGAGCACCGTTGTCCGCGAGGGCCCCACGCCCGCTGAAGACACGCGCGCCGCTCTGCAAGCGATCCGTACAGCGCTGGAAGCCGTCCGCCGCCTGCGCATTGCCGGCGGCGTTGCGGAGGACGAGCGGTGCGAGCTGGCGGCCCTCGTTGCGGAGGCCGTCGAGGGGCAGGAACGCGCCTTGTGGCTTTGGTCTCTGGGGCGCGAAACAGATACAGCCCCGACCCGCGCCGGAGGCAGCGCTGCGGGTGAAGATGTGGGCAAAGACGCAGGCCCCAGCATGAGCGGCGGGCGGTTCCGGCGGTTCGCGGGCACCCTTCTCCGCCTAAGCTGGGTACTGCTGAAGGCGCGGCCTATCGTCCGCGCAGAGGTCCGGGAGGGAGGTTAGCGGCGTACGCCCTGGCGTGGCGGGAAGAACACAGTGGCGTAGAGGAGGTGGCGGATGCCGTCCAGGCGGGCGGTGTCACTCAGCAGCCTAGTCTCGCCGTTGTCAAAAGCGAGGCTGACATAAGCGTTGGTGTTTGGCCGGGACGCGCCCGGAGACGCTTGCTCGACGATGAAGTCAACGGCCTCGGCACCCCGCGCGTCCAGATGCGGGTGGGCACTGACGCGCATGGCAGACGCGCTGAGGTCATGCAGGCCGGTGGCATCCTACTTGACGCGCAGGGTGAAGCCCCCGGAGAATTGGAGGATGGTGCCGCCCGGTTTCGCCCGCGCCTGGAGGCCCGAGCGCTGATCGTCCGGGTTCGAGGTGGCCGCCAGGAACGCGCTCACGGAAGGCACGGCATCGCGGCCCGCGTCAACGCTGAGGAGATGGATCTCGAAGCTGGTGTTCGGCTTCACGGAAACATACGCAGTCGGAGGCGGGCAGTAAGGGGGCAGCCACCTCCCCCGATGCTCGTGCCGATCTGGGTGGGGCTGCGGCAGCTGTGGGTGAGGCTGTGGCGCGGGTGTGGGACCAGTGGGCCGCTGGTCTTTTGCATAAGCAGAGGGAAACACCACGGCGGACAAGGTGCCGCCGAGCAGCAGAGCAGGACCGATGGCGCGAAGCGATCTGTATACTATGAGGCCTCCTGTGATGCCCGCATCAGCGTGCGTCCGCCAGGCCTGCGTCAGCCGCCCTGAATGATTGCGCGGCCTGCACGACCTGCTGGCCACTGGCTCTATCACCCAGCGCCCCGTCGAGCGAGTAGGCGGCGACGGCATAACCAGCGCGATCATCGGGCAGGTCTTCCGGCCGGTCCCCATCCCCCAGGTCTATTCCGTGGAATAGCCGCGTCCCCGCGCGGCAGGACCACCTCATACTCCGTCACGCCGGGTTCGAGAGTCCAGGTGCCCCGAGCGGTGGGCTGGCCGGGAGGACGGCATGGCCTCCGCAGCCGAGCGGCAGACAGAGCGGCGCGAGGAAGCAGCCCCACACGATACAGCCCATGCGGTTCTCCTGCTTTTAGATGCCGTCGGAGATGTAGCCGGGCGTGTATTGCACTAGTCGGCCTGCCAGTTCCTTGGCGATGTCGGCGCGGACGGTGATCGTCTCGGGGCCGTAATCTACCGAATGTACCCGGCCCATCTCGTAGCACTGTGCGACCACATCACTGCGGCCGTAAGGCAGCACCAGGGTGACGGTCGCCAGCAATGTTTGCAGCGTCGCTTCCATGCAGTCCATTAGGAAGGGGATACCGTCACGCCGCAGGGCGGACAGGTAGCACGAATTGGGAACCGAGGTGACCAGCTCCTGCAAGACATAGGGGTCTTTCACCGTGTCCGCCTTGTTGAAGGCGGTGATGATCGGCTTGTCCGCCGCGCCCAGCTCGGCTAGTACCTCGTTGACGGCGCGCATTTGCCGTTCCCGCTCTGGGTGGCTGGTGTCCACGACGTGGATCAGGAAATCGGCCTGGACGACCTCTTCCAAGGTGGCGCGGAACGAGACGACGAGGTGGTGCGGCAGGTTGCGGATGAAGCCGACCGTATCGGTCATCAGCACGGACCAGCCGCCGTGCGGCAGGACGACGCGGCGCGTGGTCGGGTCGAGGGTGGAGAAAAGCATCCGGTCGGCTAAGACCTCCGAGCCCGAGAGCAAGTTCAGCAGGGTGCTTTTGCCCGCCGAGGTGTAACCGACGAGGGCGCAGGTCGGAAAGGGCAGCTTGTGACGGAACTGGCGCTGCTGGGCGCGCTGCTCCTTGATCTCGTCTATCTCGTGCCCCAAGGCCGAGATGCGCTCTTTGACGCGGCGGCGGTCACTTTCCAGCTTCGTCTCGCCCGGCCCACGCCCGCCGATGCCGCCCTGCTGGCGCTCGAACTTGGTATACAGCGAGGAAAGGCGTGGCAGCAGATAGATGAGCTGGGCCAGTTCCACCTGCATCTTGCCCTCGCGCGTCCGGGCGCGCTGGGCGAAGATGTCCAGGATAAGCTGCGTCCGGTCCAGGACGCGCCGGTCCAGGGCGGTCGTCAGGTTGCGCTGCTGGGTTGGGGAAAGCTCATCGTCGAAGATGACCAGTTCGGCGTCGCTTGCTGCCAATTCTCCCTTAAGGTCCTCGACCTTGCCTGGCCCGATATAGGTAGCCATGTCCGGCGCGCGCCGGGACTGCGAGAACTCGCCGACGACGCGTGCGCCCGCCGTCATCGCCAGCTCGCGCAGTTCGGACAGGCGCATCTCCATGTCATCCTCGCCGCCCGCCAGGGACAGCGAGACGATCAGGGCGCGCTCCTCTTGGGAGGTGTTGTATGTAGTACTGGGAGTGTGTGCCATATTGGGTTATTATACCCAGCTTCAAGCCGAACCTTCTGGTTCGCCTCTATTTTGGGGTGGTCGCCCGGCCGACAACCCGGATCTCCCGGTACACGTTGAAGCCCAGGGGACCGTCCTGGAAGTCAAAGCGGACTGCCGCCACGCCGCCGGCGTTGACGGCAGGGCCGTTAGCGATGACGCCACCTTGCAGGTCCCGGATGACGATCTCAGACGAGCCTCCCTCGCAGGCCACGGAGGCGGAGGGAACCAGGAGCGTGAACTTGGCGGGATCAGAGTGATGGGACACCGAGACCGAATAATTCTGGCCGGCCCGGCTGTCTTCATGGCCGGCGAACGTCCTGATCTGCAACACGTCATAGCCGTTCGGGCTGCGGGCAGTGTTGAGCAGGAAGGTGACCGAACTGCCGGCCCCGTAGCCCCGGAAGGTCTTCCCATCGTTCCGCGTCTCCGGACGGCCTGACCCGTTGAGGGTCGTGCCGTTGCGGACGGGGTCGGCGTTGACGCCGCCGCCCGAGTCCACAGCCCCGACCTCCAAGACTGACGTGCAGGTAGTCTCCCCAAGCGCGACCAGACTGCTCTTCGCCAGATCAGCCTCGAACGCGGCCTGCGACGAGTCGCTCGTTCGTGTCGTGATCGGACCGGGGGCGGGTGGCGGCGCGGAGGGGATGGGCGTGAAGGTGACGCGCCCTGTTTGTGGCCCCGCGCCCAGTGTAAGCACGAGACGGCGACCGTGAGCGGCGGCTGGGACCGTTTTCCCGTTCATCGTGAGATGGGATTCCGTCCCAATCATGGGCACTCCGACCGTCGCCGTCACCCCGACCGGGATGGTGAACCGAAAGTCCAGACTGCCTTTTCCCACTTTCCATATCACCGGGACGGGTCCGAATTCCGTGACCACCGTCCCCTCGGCAGACTCTAAATCCCCCAGATGCGGCTCAATGAGCAGGTGCCGCTCCCAGACCGGCCTGTCCCGGCGGACGCCCAGAACATGGGCGCTCAGGAAATAGCCGGGGAATAGGCCATAGCAGTGCGCCCGTGATCCGACGTGGAAGTCTTCAAAGCTGGTTTGCCAGGGGAAGTTGGCCATGAACTTCCATTTCTGGCGCATGGTATCCAGGATGTGCTCGTCCAGGTCAGGCTGATCTGCGGCGTAGAGCTGTTTCCAATAGTAATAATAAAACATGATCCGTGGGTTCGGATCGGGATGGGCCAGAAGATACTTCATGACGCGCTCCCGCCGTGCCGCCGGAACGATGTCCTGATCCAGAGCGATGAGGGCGGGGTAGACCGTGGGAGCAATGCGATTGCCCGCGAGAGTCGGCGGTTTGGCTGGGAGGTTCCAATCCGCCTGTAAACTGGTCTTGCCTTTGAAAACTCCGGGCGGCAGAGCGGCGGCGGCGGTGTCGTAGCCGGAATAGTAGGTCCCGGCTTCCTCGTCCCAGAGCACTCGGTTGAAGGCGGCAGACAGTTCCTTCGCGGCCTGAGCGAATCGCACGGCATCCCCGTTCTTGCCGAGGACTCCGGCGAGAAACGCGGCGTCGGCGAGGGCCTTGTAAACGAAGGCGTTCAGCCCGGCCCCCTCGCCCGTTTCATACCCCATCGGGTTCGCCCACATGACCCATTCACGGCCGATGACCAGACCACGCGGGCTGCGACGCTCCAGAAAATAATCCATCTGCGCGACGATGGCGGGCCAGATCTCGCGTATGGGCGCGGCGTTGCCCGTGCTGTCATAGTAGAGCCGCGCGCCCTCCACCCAGTCGCAGGCGCGGTCCTCCATCTTGGCGTGGATGTCGAAACGGTCCGAGCAGGTGTGCGCCTTCACCCAGCCGCCCGACTGGAGAGTCAGCGCCGTGCGCCGCAGGAGTTCTTCCAGGAGGCGCGGGTCGCCGTAAATTTTCGCGCCGTTCTCACCGGGGCCGGCCATCGCCGTCGCCGTGACGTCATAACAGGGCGGAGTGTTGTCCATCCATTCCGTGCGCTCCCGGTCTGCGCAGTCAACGTAGGAGTCCTCACTCATGACCTGAAGGGACCGCGCGCACATGCTCCAGAGCTTATCGAGGAGCGGATCGCTGCTATGAAAGCTGCCGATACATTCAAAGGGGTAGATCCGCTCGACCGGAACGAAGGAATGGATGGTAATTCTGCCGGAGGTCACTTTGATCGTGCCGTCTTTGAAGCCATGCGTATCGGTGGAAAGGTAGGTCTGCCGCCCGGCCCTGGCCTTGTAGGAAATACGGGCATAGGAGAGTTCAAAGCTGGTGTCCGGGTCCGCCTCGAAATCGAGCGCGGTGTAGGCCTGGACAAAATGGTCCGTCTTAAACTCGGCGTGCTGGCCGGCCGAGAGGATGACCGGAAAGTCCTGGTCATTCAGCCTGACGGTCAGTGGCGTCTCCTGGAGCGCGGGAATGCGGCGGGCGGAAAGAGGTCCCCACTGAGAACCGGCGATCTTGGCCGCGCTTTTCCAGGCTCCATCGTGATACTCGGGCCGGGTCCAATCCCCGTCCTCTACGGTAGAGTCAATGACATCCATCGCGTTCCCCCAATCAATCTGAGGTTCGCGATAGCGCGTCTGGTCGCTCCACTTCCAGGTATTATCCGTCGAGACGACCGTCCGGGTCCCTTGAAGACCTGTGACATCCAAACGCGCGGTCAGGCCCGGAGCGTGCTGCATCATTTTCCCGTTGCTGGCGTTCGCCATGACCAGGACGACTAAGGTGTTGGAACCGGCCTTCAAAGACGGCCCGACCTGGACGGTGTCGTATTCCGGCCCTTCCGGCTGGAACCGTGCCGGGCCGCGTGTAACATATTCGCCGTTAATCCAGAGCAGGTAGCGGACATCCGCGAACAGGGAGAGCAGTGCGTCGTGGGGCGCATCCGGCAGATTGAACTGCTTTCGGAACGCCACGAAATGTGTGTTTGCCGGGGAGGGAGCGGAGGTCCAAATCATGGACTTCTGCAAGTCCGGCCCTTTGTCCCTATCCGGTAGTGTAGGCTGCCCCACAGCCCGGCTGCGCTCGGCCAGCAGGCTGGCAACCCCCGTGGCTCCTGCCAGCATCAGCAGTTCGCGCCGAGAAAGTCGAGACACGTTCATGAAAAAGTCCTTCCACTCTACCCAGCGTTTATGCCCCGCGTTTTCTAACGACGGGCGTTGAAGATGACTTTGCTGCCGTCGCGCTCCAGGCTGAAGGGCATTTCGCGCATCTCCGCCAGCACCTCCCGGACGGCGGATTGGCGGTCAGGAGGGCAGTAGAGGAGCAGGAAGCCGCCGCCGCCCGCCCCGGCGATCTTGCCGCCCGTCGCGCCCGCGTCCAGGGCGCGCTCGTACAAAGCATCTATGCTCGGGCTGCTGATGCGGCCCGCCATTTGCTTTTTCCATTCCCAGCCGGTCTGCATCAGGCGGCCCACTTTGTTCAGATTGTTCTCGGAGAAGGCCGCTTCCACATCGGCGACCTGCCCCTTGATCCGGTCCAGCCAAACCCGCTTGTCCTCGATATTCGCCTTCTGCTCGCTCAGGATCACGTCGGCCTGACGGGTGATGCCGGTGTAGAACAGCATCAGGCTCTCGCCCAAGCGCCTGCGTTTTTCTTCCGAGAGATTTACCGAATGTGTCGTCACCGTCTCATCCGGGTTGAACTCGAACCGGCGCAGATTGCCATAGGCGGCGATATACTGGTCCTGCTTGCCGATCGGCTTGCCCAGGACCTCAATCTCGATCCGGCAGGCCTGCGCGGCCAGCGTCTCCGCCGTGACGAGGAGTCCCTGGTAGGCATACATAGCATGGAGCAGGCCCACGGTGACGGTGCTGGAGGAGCCTAGCCCACTGCCTTCGGAGGGGATATCGGCCATGGTCGCGATCTCGACGCCGCCCGTGATCCCGGTCAGGTGCAGGCACTCGCGCACTAATTCGTGCTCGATCTGGTCCACACGCTCTACCATCTCGGTGCGCGTGTAGCCGACGCAGATCTTGCTGTCGAACCGCTGCTTGATGACGACATAGATGTACTTATCAATGGCGGAAGAGAGGACCGCGCCGCCGCCCTGAGCGTAATACCCCTGGAAGTCGGTACCGCCGCCCGCGAAGGAGATTCGGAGGGGTGTCTGCGTGATGATCATTGCTGTGGGGGTTCCTATAAAGGCCGTTGTGAAGGGTATGAGGACTATGTGATGTGCAAGGCGAGGCCAGGCGCAAGGATAGCATCGCGCACCTGCTCGCCCTGGGCGACCTGCGCCCCGGCCTAGAGAATGCTGTCGGTGACATCGGCGCCGTCTCCGATGGAGACCCCTGCGCCGACGACATTACGCCCGGCAAACGATACGCTGCGCCCGACCTGTGCCGAGGGGTCTATCCAGAGGCTCGGGTCGTCGTAGTGAGCGCCGGTCAGGCCGGCCAGGAGGTCCCAGTTCGCCTGCCGATAGGCCTGGGGCGTACCCGTGTCCTGGAGATAGCCGCCGAGGAGTGTCCCGTACAGTGGCAGGCCGCGCTCAAGCAGGCGGGGGAAGATGTCCCGGCCAAAGTCGGAGGCGACGCCTGCGGGGATCGCGTCCAGCACGGCGGGGTCCAGGACATAAATGCCTGCGTTCGCTTGGTCACTGAAAACCTGATCGGAAGGCGGCTTCTCGACGAAGCGCGTGATGCGCCCATCCGGCTCGACGGCGACGATGCCCGCCGCCGTGGGGTTCGGGTGGTGGAACAGCCCGACCGTGCCGATGCCGCCGTGCGCGGCATGAAAGCCCAGCAGCCGGCGCAGGTCGGCCTGGATAAGATTGTCGCCGTAGATCACGAAGAACGGAGCATCCCGAAAGACGGCTTCAGCCGCCTTCAGACCGCCCGCCGTGCCGCGCAAGGTATCCTCGAAGAAGTAGTGGAGGTGGATGCCGCTGAAGCTGTTTCCGAAATAGTCCGGAATCGCCTGGGGGCGGTGGAACAGGTTGATGGCCGCCTCCGTCACGCCCTGACCCGCCAGCCAGAAGAGCGTTCGCTCGAGCAAGGGCGTCCCGACGATGGGCACCATCGGCTTGGGCAGTGTCAAGGTCAGCGGGCGGAGCCGCGTTCCCTCCCCGGCGGCCAGAATCATGGCGTTCATGCCGACATTATACCATACCGCCTGGCGAACGCCGTTTGACAAACGCCGGGGAGTCGGCCATAATGCCGTCATGGAAAAGAAAGCGATTCATACAGAAGCCGGCCCGCTCCAGGGGGCGCCCTACTCGCCCGCCGTCCGCGTCGGCCCGTTCCTCTATATCTCCGGCCAGATCCCGCTGGACCCGGCCACGAGCCTCGTGGTGGAAGGCGGCTTTGAGATACAGGTGCGCCAGTGCCTGCGTAACCTGGCCTCGATCCTCAAACAGGAAGGGCTGGGGCTGGATAACATTGTCAAGACGACCATCTTCCTGAAAGATCTGAACGACTTCGGCGTCCTGAACAGCGTTTACGGCGCCTACTTCACCGGGGTCAAGCCGGCTCGGTCAACGATCGAGGTCGCCCGCCTGCCGCTCGACGTGCTGGTGGAGATCGAGGCCATCGCCGTCGCGACGGACCCTGCCTAGCCGCCCCGTCGCTGGGCGCGGGCGCCGAAGGCGGTCATCACCGCGCCGAATAGAAATAGAAACGCCCCCCAGTCACGGTTCAGGACCAGGCCCACGCCCGGCGTCTTGATCGGATGCATCAGGCCGTCTATCCCGAGGATCGCGCCGATCAGTAGGAAGAACAGGCCGACCGGCAGCCTCAAATCCAGCATCGTTTTCTCCTTCTCACCGCTTCACCAAATCAGCGCGTTCATCAAGGCTGCTAGAGCCAGGACGACCAGGCCGAACACCAAAGGCCGTTTGTGCCAGGGCAGATGGCGGTCCGACTCGGGCCGCGCCGTCTCCGAATAGACCAGCCCACGCAGCTCTTCCAGCGGCTTTGGCTTCGTCACGAGGCTGATAAGGTAGGTCGCCAGGGCGCCGACCGAGAAGGCGATGAAGGCCCGCCAGAAGTTGCCAGCCTGCACGGTCGAGTAGTGGAACACGCCATGCACCGTCAGGACGTAGTGGACGATGGCGGCCAAAGTTCCCACGATCAGCCCCCAGAAGCCACCCCAGGGCGTCGTCCGCTTCCAGAACATGCCGAACAGAAAAGTGCCCAAAAGGGGCGCGTTGACGAAGCCGAAGACCGTCTGCGTGAAGTCCATGATGCTGGGCGCGCTGGCGGCTAAATAAGCCGTGCCGACGCTGATCAAGACGCCTGCGACCGTCGCGACCCGGCCCACTTTGAGGTAGTGCTTGTCGTCCTGGTTCTTGACGAGGTAAGCCTGGTAAAGATCATAAGTGAAGACGGTGTTGAAGGCCGTCGTGTTGCCCGCCATGCCGGACATAAACGAGGCCAGCAGGGCGGTCAGGCCCAGGCCCAGCATCCCTGCCGGGTAGAAGTGCCCCATCAGCAGAGGCAGAGCGTTATTATAAGACATGGACGGGTCATTCTTATCGCCCAGGTGCGGGAACAGCGGCAGGGCGAGCAACCCCGGCAGGATGACCAGAAACGGGAAGAAGATCTTCGGGATGGCGGCGATCAGCGGCGTCCTCTGAGCGGCATTGATGTCTTCGGCAGCCAGGGCGCGCTGGATGACCAGGAAGTCGGTACACCAATAGCCGAACGAGAGGACAAATCCCAGGCCCAGGACGATGCCCGGCCAGGTCACATGCATCGAGTTCGTCGCCACATGCGCCGTCCCATGCCAGGTGTGCAGGAACGTCGGCGGGACATGGGCGGCGACGCCGGACCAGCCGCCCGCCGCCAGGACGCCCACGATCACGAGCGGGGCCAGGCCGAGTACGATGAGGAAGAACTGCAGGACCTCGTTGTAGATGGATGATGTCAGCCCCCCCAGGGCGGTATAGATAAGCACGATCCCCGCCGCCAGCCAGATGGTCAGGTTGATGTCCCAGCCGAGCAGGTCGTGGAACACCAGGCCCATGCCATACATCGAGGTGCCGGACAGCACCAGCGTACTGACGGCGAAAGTGAGGGCATTGACCGCCCGCGTCGGCTCATTGTAGCGCTTCTGGAGATACTCGGGGACGCTGCGCGCCTTGGAGCCGTAGTAGAACGGCATCATGAAGACGGCGAGGAAGACCATGGCCGGGATGGCACCGATCCAGTAGAAGTGGGCGGTCATAAGGCCGTATTCCGCCCCTTGTGCGGCCATCCCCAAAACTTCCAAAGCCCCGAGATTAGCAGATAGGAAAGCGAGGCCCGTCACCCAAGCGGGCATGGAGCGCCCCGCCTGAAAGAAGTCCTCACTGCTTTTCATGCGTCGGCTGACAACTGCGCCGATCGCCAGGACGAACATAAAGTAGACCGCGATGATCGCGTAGTCCACGAAGCTCGCATGCAGCAGAGCAGTGGTTCGGTGAGAGGTCGGCATCGTACACCCTCGAATATGGAACAAACAGAGAAACGGCCCAGGCTGGATTAGCCTGGGCCACAAACCGGTGTTAGGCGGCTGGATTCTTCGCTGGGCGGCCTCGGCGCCGGGGCGGGGTCACCGGGGCCGGAGTTTCGCCGGCCGCCGCGCTGTTGCGCTGTGCGGCGGCGCGCTGGCCGCGCATCTCGCCGCCACGCCGTCCGATCTCGGCGTAGAACTCGGTGCCGCGCTCCCGCTTGACGGTCTCGCCACCCTTTTTGCCGATGCTCTGGTAGAAGGACGCCCCGTAACGGTTTTTGACCGTCTCGCCGCCCTTGCGGCCCGCCTCGCGGGCCAGTTCCGGGTTTGCGGCAAAGCCGCCCTCTTTGTCATGGTCGTGCGAGCCGCGATGGGCTTCGGCGATCTTGCGTGCTCCTTCGGAGCCTGCGGCGGGGCCTGGTTTAGCCATGGATGTTATCTCCTACTTCACTTTCTATCGTGTATAGATGCTGCGTGTTAAATACCGGTTAGATGCTGGCTGACGTCTTGCTGGCATTGTCTCCCGACATGCCGCCCGTCCCTTTATCCATGTCCCCATCAGCCTCGATGGACGCCGTGAGTTCTTCTTTTTTATCGTGCGCGGCTTCCTTGCCGGCAGCGAAGGCCTCGGTAATCCGGGTTTGCTGATCTTCAACAAGCGCGCGGCCCTGGTCTACAAGGCTTTGAGCGTTCCCCTTAACTGAGGCGGACGTATCATTCGCTTTCGCGCTCAGATCATCCGCCGTGTGTTTCACTGTGTCCGCCACGTCGCTTGCCTTGCCTTTGACTGTCTCCACGACCTCGGCGGACTTGGATTTGACCGTGTCGGTGACATCAGCGGTCTTCGCCTTGACCGTGTCAGAGATCTCCGCTGCCTTTGCCTTCGCGCTGTCCGCCGTGTCGCTGGCTTTATCGGCAAGGTCAGCGGCTTTTGCCTTGGCGGCTTCGCTCAGGTCGCCAGCCTTGTCTTTGGCAAGGCCGGAATATTCGTCGGTCTTCTGCTTGATCAGGCCACGAGTCTGGTCGCCGCCCTGAGGAGCATACAGGAGCGCGACGAGCGCCCCAAGCGCACTCCCGAGAAGGAGGCCTGCAAAGAACCCTCCACCGCTTTTGGGTGATTTTTCGTCGGCGGTGCCGACAACGACCACCTCTTCGACCCCTGACGCCGTTCCCACACTTGTTTCTTTATCGCTGCTCGCCATAGTTGCCATTGCTCCTTGATTATCAGACTGCCTCTTTGGGGCAATCTTATTTTCTTACAGTCTCTTCCGGGTAGACCTTCGCCTGCTCCTCCGCACTGCCTCCCCGATGAACTTTAACTCGCTCTTTAGCGGGGCTATCGGGTGAATGCGAGTAAACTGAGAAGCCCTTGGAGACGCCTGTAATCAGGCTGCTGAGGCTGATCAAAGGGCCTGTCACCGACTTCTGGACGACGTCCGCCGTCTTCTCGACCCGGTCGGTCACATTGTCTGTTAGGGCCTCACCCTTCGTTAATATCTGGTCGGCTTTTTCGCCGACATTGGTTGTTACACGCTGGATCGTCTCGATGGTGTCCGTCGCTTTGGCGAGCACCGGATCAATCTTGCCCACTACCGTGTCAAGCGTCTTCACAAGCTTCATTAAGGCAAAGGCCATCGCACCTAACAGACCTACGGTAATCAAAGCGAACAAACCGACAAAAATGAACAAGGAGCTCATCGCGGCGATGGACATTGTGTTTCTTCTCCGTCAGGTCACATACATTCTTCTTGGGTGCGTTCCATCAAGCAGGGTTTCATGTCTATACCCGCCCCCTCGCCTGGTCAAACTGCTATGCGGGCAGGCACGAATACTCTTTCCTCAAGGCGGGTTCGAAAGCATGGAAAAGTGGGCAGAGAGCCGCGATATGGCTAGAGCGCGGTGGCTAAGGCGGTTCTTTTCCTCTGCCGTCAGCTCCGCCATTGTCCGGCCTGCAGCGGGCAGCAGGAAGAGTGGGTCATAGCCGAAGCCACCCGCGCCGCACGGCGTATCGAGGATGAGGCCCTTGCAAACGCCTTCGGCTAGAACGGTCCGCCCACTCGGCAGCGCCAGCGCGATTGCACAGATGAAGTGCGCCGTCCGCCGTTCGGGCGGCACATCCGCGAGGGCAAGCAGCAGTTTGGTGTTCCGGTCGGCATCGGACGCACCCGCCCCTGCCCAGCGTGCGGAGTAGAGGCCGGGGGCGCCGTCCAGGGCGTCCACGCATAGGCCGGAGTCGTCGGCCAGAGCCGGGAGGCCCGTCGCAGCGGCCAGGGCCTCCG
Organism: Armatimonadota bacterium; assembly: GCA_031363565.1. Taxonomy (GTDB): domain Bacteria; phylum Armatimonadota; class Armatimonadia; order Armatimonadales; family Capsulimonadaceae; genus JANXMY01. The sequence continues at coordinate 12,464 of JANLUQ010000244.1, forward strand.
CCTTCAGGCGCGCGTTTTCGGCGAAAGTCGCCCCCGTCTCGTCAACATCGGGCAGCGGAGCAGGCCAGTCGCGCGGCGTCAGCAGCGCGGCGCCGGTCAGGTCAAGGTGAAGCGCGAGGAGGTCCCGCAGCTCTCTTACTTTGCCAGGATTACCGGTCGCCAGCATCAGGTCAGACATCAGGCGCTGCATCAGACTAAATCCGCCAAGGCCTCGCGCTGCTTGGCGAGCATCTGACGGACGCCGCCATGCGCGAGGTCCAGCAGGCGGTTGAGGCGTTCACGGTCGAAGGGTGCCCCCTCCGCCGTGCCCTGCACCTCGATGAAACGGCCCGTGTCGGTCATCACGATATTCATGTCCACGGACGCCTGCGAGTCCTCCTCGTAGGCAAGGTCCAGCCGTTCCTCGCCCTTGACGACGCCTACCGAGACGGCGGCGACCCATTCGCTGAACGGCAGGGTCTTGATCTGCCCCTTGCCGCGCATCCAGGCCAGAGCCTCGACCAATGCGACAAACGCTCCGGAGATCGCTGCCGTCCGTGTGCCACCGTCCGCCTGGAGGACATCGCAGTCTAGAGTAATCGTCCGCTCGCCCAGCGCGGGCATCTCGACGACCGAGCGCAGGGAGCGGCCCACCAGCCGCTGGATCTCAATTGTCCGACCATTCGGCTTACCTGTGTCGCGCGAGGAGCGAGTATGGGTGGAGCGAGGCAGCATGGAATACTCGGCCGTCACCCAGCCCTCCCCCTTGCCCTTCAGGAAGGGGGGTACTTTGTCTTCGACGCTTGCGGTGCAGAGCACCTTGGTCTGGCCGACTTCGACAAGGCAGGAGCCTTCTGCGTAGCGAGCAAAGCTGCGGGTCAGGATAATGGGCCGGTAGGCGTCAAGCGCACGGCCATCGTCGCGGGGCATAGGAGTACCTCAGGAGTGGGAATTTGGCAAAGTATACCCGAAGCGAGGAAGCATTCGAGCCTAGAGGATGAGCGAGAGAACGGGCGGGACCGGCTCATCGAGCAAGACTGAGGCGTGGCGGCGGAAATCTTCCGGGTCGCCGGAAGCCGCAAAGTGGACAGGCACGTCAGATGGCTCTGATGGGGTAAACAGCAGGGCGGCCTCGCGAACGGCCTCTTCCGAGGGGTCTATGAAAGCGGGGCGAAAACCAGTGTCACCCATCCTGCGGATCGCGCGGTGCAGGACGGGCAGCAGAAATGGGAAATGCGTGCAGCCGAGAATGATGCTCTGGACATTGGCCGCCCGCAGTGGTTCCAGATACTCCAAGGCGGCGTCTTCAGCCTCACGCGTCTCGGCGCGGCCCGACTCGACGAGCGGGACGAAGAGGGGGCAGCCCTGCTCGATGACGCGCCGGCCGGGGTCCAGCGCCTGGATCGCCCGCGTGAAGGCGAGGCTGTGGGCGGTCGCATTGGTCGCAATGACGCCGACCATGCCGCTGGACGCTTCGACGGCAGCTTTTGCGCCCGGCTCGACGGTGCCGACGATGGGCAGGGAGGGGTGACGCGCGCGCGCCGCTTCGAGGCCGGCGACCGTAGAAGTGCCGCTCGCCATGAGGACGATACGTGCCCCTGCTTCGACAAGATGGTCCGTCAGGCGAAGGGCAAGATCGCGCACGACGGGGATGGGCTTGTCGCCGTAAGGGACATTAGCCGTATCCGCCAGGTACAGGACGGACGCGCCGGGCATCTGCCGCCGTATCTCGCGCAGGACGCTCAGGCCGCCTAGGCCTGAATCGAAGACGCCGATGTCAGCGTGTGGCAGGCTCATGGGTCGTTCCCCTTCACCTGTGGCGGACTGTCAGGCCGGATAACGTCCATCGGGCCATCCTGTGCCCCCTGTTCCCCAAGCGATGCAAGCGGCTTTCCCTGCACCTCGATCTGGTACTGGCGTATCTCGGGGAACTGGCCCAGCGTCCGGGATAGGGCGGCGAGGGCGTCCCCCTGCCCACCCTCGCCGCCGGTCTCGCTGATCGGGCTTCGCGAGAAGTCCAAAGTCGCCACGCCGTTGTCTATCGCGATGCCGCGCAGGGCCGTTCCCGCCTCAAGAGGACTGCCTTTGGCTTGAAGGAGCGCGCGCACGGAATCGCGGACCGGTGATACTGAGTGGTGCAGCGCGACGGCACGGGGCATCAGCGGGTCTTGGTCCCCGGTCGCCTTCGGGTTGACGACGTAGATGACGGCCTGGTCACGCGGCGCTGGGACCGGGGCAGCAGGCGCGGACGAATCGCCCGCATGGGTAGGCATGGGGCCATCGCGGTGGCAGCCGGCCAGCACAGTCACAGCGACCCCTAGAACGCCGCAGAGGGCAAGGTTCCTCAACTCAGTATGCTCTCCGAGGCGCCCCATGACCACTCCGTGCCGAGCGCACCGCCGCGGTCTGATCCGTGATAAAGTCCCGTAGGCCCGCGACTACGCCTTCGGCGATCTTCTGCTGCGTCGCATCATCCCGCAGTTTGGCAAGGTCGCTATCGCTGGTCATGAAGCCGGTTTCGACCAGGACTGCGGGCATCTCGATGGTCCGCAGGACGCCGTAGCCAGTCACGAACCGCCCCCCATATTGGGTCATGTCGGACTTGACTCCGTCGAAAGGGAGGCCCGAGCTTTGACTGATCCGGCGTCCGATGTCTGCGGCCATCAGGCGGCACACTCCGTTTGCGCCATGGTAGTAGACCGCCGTCCCCGAACGGGCATTTTGGACCTGCGCGGAGTCACAGTGGATGCTGACAAAGTAGTCCGCATGGTGAGCATTGGCGAACAGCGGCCGCGACTCCACGGAGGGCAGGATGTCGCTGTTTCGGGTCATCAGGACCGTCGCGCCGTTCTGCGTGAGCACATCACGGACACGGCGCCCGATGGCAAGCGCGATGTCCTTCTCATAAACCTGCCGGGTGCGGAAGCTGTCAATCGCCCCGGTGTCGCGCCCGCCATGGCCGGGGTCAATGACGATCAGCTTGCCGGCGAGGGTTGCGGTCACAGGCGCAGGCAGGAGGCCGCCGTCAGGCACGGACTGACTGATGACCGGAGGCACTGGGGCTGTACCCTGCCCAGATGTGATGACATTGATCAGGTAGGTCATGCCGCCGCCACTCGGGCGGCTATCCACGGAGAAGCCGACCATCTGGGACAGGTCCAGAACGACGCGGCCAAAGGCGGTGTGCTCGGTGAACACCTTGCCGATGCGGATGGCCTTGACGATGGGGTTATCCACGGACTGCGTGGTTTGGACCCCCTGGTCCAGGACGGCTCCCGCCAGGTCAAAGGCCAGGCGGTTCGGGTTGTCCAGTGCCTCGGTGCGGTATTTGGCCGGTCCGGTCGTCGAGACGCGGATCTGCGTCAGTGCTGCACTGATGACCTTGTAGTCCACGGCGGTGATCGTCACCTGGGCGGGGTTCGTCGGGAGGTGCGGGGTCGGCGGGTTGACGACGACTGGTGTGACCGGGTAGACCGGGATGGGCGCAGGCGGCCCAGACTCGCCCAGGGCGACCCGCACCTGGCTAGTCTGGATGCCGCTGACGACTCGGAACGGCATCCCCTGCTTGAGATCAATCGTGATGCGGACCGTCTGCGGGTTGATCTGCCCGCTGCGGATGTGCGTGACGCTGCCCCCCTGCGTGGGGATGTTGGCGGGCGTCGTCGCCAGGTCCAATCCGAACAGGTCCACATAAAGGCGCTCGGGGTTATCAATGCGCTTGACGCTGTAGTAGACCGGATAGGAGGTATAGACAGTCAGAGCGTTGTTGTCCTGCCGCACCATCTGGAGCCGCGCCCGAACAGTCAGCGTCGCCGTGGTGGGCTGCCAGTCCGCCGTGCCGCCCAGCGCCTGCGCGACCTTCTGGAAGGGGACGCAGTACCGCCCCTGCACAAGCGTGTACGGGACACTGATCCGGCGCCCGCCGGCCGCTGTGACCATGACCGTACCGTCTGCGCTCGGCGCGAACTTCGCCCCCAGGAGCTGGACGGCGTCCACGGGCGCTAACACCTGCCCCTCCGGGCCGACAAAGGGCTTGACCTGGAACGGCACGATGCGCCCGCCGATGAGGATCGTGGCGGGCGTCGGCTCGGCATAAGCATGGGCGAGCGGGAGGGCGAAGAAGATCGAAAGAGACAGGCAGCGGAGGGCGCGCGGGCGACGACCAGGGCTATTCGTGCCGGTGGGCGATGTCCTCATTTATATATTCTCCTGAAAGAGCGGCGCATGGATAAGTACGACCTATTTTGGCATTCTAACATAGGTCGGAGTCATAGGTCAAGGAATACAGCAGAAAAGAGTGGAAATAAAGCAAAATAGAACGGAATCGAGGCAGAAAAAGCGAAAGGGCGCTTCCAAATGGAAGCGCCCTTTCCTTTCATGGTGGAGGCGGACGGATTCGAACCGTCGTGTCGAGCAGCGACAACTCAGGCTTCTACAAGCATAGCCGATCATTTGAATTTCGCGCTCCATCCGCCGGTCGGCAGGCTGATAGAAGCGCTAGCTGTCCTTTGTTTCCCGCGCGCGTCGGATGGCAGTCCGTGCGCGGTAGCCCGCATGGGTGACGCCCCGACTCCCCTCGGCGGGCGGGAGAGGACGGGACGGGCCGCCCGAAGGCGACTCTAGAACCGACTAGCTAGTCCCGAAGGAAAAGTTAGGCAGCCAGCGCGAACGAGGTCCGTGCTGTGGCGAAAGAAGTGTTCTTCGCGTTTATTGTTTTTGCCGCTTATTAACGAGGCCAGCGGCGCCTCGACTCGCTACCTGAGAGATCAATCCCCCGATCGAAACCAATCGCCCCCATGATCACAATTAATTATAACCGATTTGGGCAGGAATTCGTTCTGTTTCAGCCCTCATCGGAATCTTTTTCCACACCTACCAGCAGTTTCCGCATGTCGGCCAGGATGTCGGCCAGCACTTCGACGGGCGAGCGGCCCGTGTCAACGCGGCAGACCTTGTCGGGCGGATAGTGGCTCAGGAGCGGCGCTGTCTCTGCTTCATAGACATAGAGCCGGGTCTGGATAGTCTCGTCCGAGGCGTCGTCCAGCCGGTTCTCGTGCAGGGCGCGGCGCTTCAAGCGCAGGACCATCTTCCCCTTGTCCGCGCAGTCGAGGTAATACAAGCGCTTGACGTCAATATAGTTGTCCATCAGCCGTGCCTGGGCGACATTGCGTGGGATGCCGTCGAGAATCAGGATGTCGGTCGCCGGGTCATACCGCCCAAGCCGGATCAGGCCCTCGATGTGCTCCTCCCAGAGCTGCACCGTGAAGTCGTCGGGGACCAGAGCACCCCGGCTGCTATAGTCGAGGAAGACGCGGCCCAGGGGCGTCCCGACCCGCAGGTCGCGGAAGATTTCGCCGCAGGCGACATGGACCAGGCCAGGGATGCTGCCAAGGGTGTGCCCCTGCGTCCCTTTGCCGCTGCCGGGAGCGCCGAACAGTAGGATGGTATTGAACTTCATTGTTTTCTCTCTCGCGCCTGCTCATTATGGCACGGGCGCAAGAGTCTGTCAATGAAAATGGCCTCCGCATCCCATTCCTGTGGAACTTAGAGGGCGTCTGAGGCTGCTATTGGCGGTATCAAGGGTTGCTGGTGCCGCCGTTGGCCCCGTTCCCAGCGTTGGCCCCGTTCCCGGCATCGGGAGTAGTCGAGGGGGCCGGGGCGCCGGAGGCAGCCGGCGCGGCGGGCGGTTGGGGCGCTGATGTGTCGCTCGTCCCACTCGTGGCAGGGGCCGGTGCGGCCTTGTCATGCACGATGACGATCTTCGTCTTGGTGATGACGGTGGGCTTGGGCTTTGCGCCACCGGTCGTGACGAGGATCAGCTTATTCTTGATGCTGGACACGCCGGGGACTTGGCGGGCTGTTGACTCGGCAAGTGCCTTCTGCTGCTGGTTCTGGACCTGACCGTTCAAAGTGGCGACGCCCGCCGTCACCACCGCATCCACGCGCGAACCGGTCATCTGCTTGTTATGAACGACGGCCGTGTTGATTTTATCAGCAGTCGCCGAATCTGTGCCGTTAGAGGTGCCCGGCCCGGCATTTGTGTTCATCTTCGTGTCAGGCGTTGTGGTCGTCGTGGCACCAGGCGTGACTGTTGTCGTCCCGCTCGGGACAACGATGGTGGGAGCGGGCGGCGTGGTGACGACCGTGCTTGAGGGGGGGGTATCATCATGGCAGCCGGCCGTCACGAGAGCAGCGAGGACTGCACCAGCGACAACCGCGACGATGCGGGTCGGGCGCGAGGAAAAAGTTGACATGTCGGTGACTCCTTGGGAACCCGCGCTTCGGCGGCGCGAATAAACCGAAGAGTACCCATGCTTTCGGGAACGGAAACCCGAATCGCGCGCGAAGTCCGAGTTGGGCAGGGCGGTCTAGGGCGCTTCAGTCGCGACCAACCGCAGGACATAGCGCGGGTTGTAGCGCGCATCGCAGGCGGCGCAGGAGGCATCGCGCAGACGGCGGCGGCGCTCGATGCGGCGTTCACAGGCGGGGCAGGCGTAGATGTACCGGCGGCTGCGCTGGACCACGGGCGGGGAGGCATAGCGCTTCGTCACGCCCAGCGCGTGCGCCACACTCCAGAAGGCCGCGCTGTGGTTAGGATGGATGACGTGGGCAACCTCATGCCGGAAGGTGTTCAAGGTCTCCTCCAGGCCGTGTTCCCGGTACGCCTGCCAGCTCACGACGATCCGGTGACGGGAGGGCTGGTAGTAACCGCCATAGGTCTTGCGTGTGGAGACGACGATCTCGGGCATTGTCAGCTTCCCGCCGAAATGTGCCTGGTTCAGCCGGTCCCATTCGGCGCGGAGTAAATCTTCCAGTGCGGAGAGTTCAGATGTCGAGGCCGATGGTTTCATAGATCACAGGCTGCGGGTCAGGCGCAGACGAGCCGAGAGTGAAAGCGTCCAAGACGAGGGAGGCCACCGCATGGGCGGCGGCCTCATCACTAGTGTAGAGCGCAGCAACGGCTTCGCCCTCAGTCACGGGCTGGCCGACGGTCCGGCGCAGGATCACGCCCGCTGCCGGGTCTATCTGGTCTTCTTTGGCCGCCCGACCCGCCCCAAGCCGCATGGCGGCAAGGCCGATTGCTTCGGCGTCAAGGCGCTGCACCCAGCCGCTCTGTGTGGCGATCACTTCCAGGCGGACGCGGGCGACGGGCGGCTTTTCGTCGTCGGTCAGATAATCCGTGTCGCCGCCCTGATAAGCGATGATCTCGTGCAGCTTCGCAAGGGCCACACCCGAGGCGATCTGCGCCGCTGCCAACGCCTCGCCTTCCGCCAGGCTGCCGACACACCCGGCAAGAAGAAGACCCGCCCCACAGAGCATCAGCACCAGACTCTTCAGCCTCGCTTCGGTCTGGGGTGCATTTTGCAGGAGCCGGACAACTTCGCGAACCTCGATACGGTTGCCGATGCTGTACCCCAACGGCATATTCATGTCGGACAGCACGGCGGCGACCTTCCGGCCCGAAGCCGCACCGATCTGGATCATTAGCTGCGCAAGGGCGCGCGCATCGGGCAGACTCTTCATGAATGCGCCGCCACCGACCTTCACGTCCAGCAAGATGGACGGGCAGCCGCCCGCGATCTTCTTGCTCATGATGCTTGCGGCGATGAGCGGTAGGGAGCCAACGGTATCAGTGGCGTCGCGCAGGGCATACATTTTGCGGTCGGCAGGGGCGAGCCGGCTGGTCTGGGCGCAGAGGCAGGCCCCAATCTCCTTGACCTGTTCCCGGATCTCGTCCGCGGTCATCTCGACCCGCGTCCCGCCCAGCGATTCCAATTTATCCAAAGTCCCGCCGGTGTGCCCAAGGCCACGCCCAGACATCTTCGGCATCTGCACACCCGCCGAGGCCAGGATGGGGACAACAGCCAAAGTGGTCTTGTCCCCCACCCCGCCCGTGCTGTGCTTGTCCAAAAGCGGGCCGGCCAGCCCAATCAAGTCCAGCGTGTCCCCAGAGGCAACCATGGCGGCGGTCAGTGCAAAGGTCTCACCCACGGACAGCCCGCGCCACAGGACAGCCATCAGCCAGGCGCTAATCTGATAGTCGGGTGTCATGCCCTGGACGTAGCTCTGGATGAGGAACTGGATTTCCTCGTCCGGGTGCGTCCCGCCCTCGCGTTTTCTTCGGATGATGTCTACGACGCGCATGATTGGAACCCACCCCGCCGCAAGCGGCGACCCTCCCGAAACGGGTGGGTGAGGAGTTTTGGATAAGAGCCGAAGTCTATAGCCGAGCCGAGGTCTATAGCCGAGCCGAGGTCTATAGCCGAGCCGAGGTCTATAGCCGAGCCGAGGTCTA
>JANLUQ010000245.1:0-5291 GCA_031363565.1 Armatimonadota bacterium
AGGCGGGGTCCTGGGGCACGTCCTGGATGATGTTCCCCTGCAAAGCGGCGGCGACGAAGGTGGGCCGCAGGCGCTCCCCCCGGATCGTCAGCGCGCCGTGGGTCAGTTACATCAGCAAGCACGAGCGCAAGCGGATCGAGACGGTGTTCAGCCAGGCCATGTCGGCGTTTGGGCGTACCATTCATGCGGTGACGCCGCGCGGCTTCGAGCTGAAGGTCTTCCTGACCGTGCTGGCTCATACGTTCGTAGCAACGATATAGAACCGCAACTTAGGTTATGATTACCTAATATTGTTCAAAGCGGTGTTCCGGGGGCAGCGTTGTAGTAACCATCCCTGCCGCCGTACAAATATTGGTTGACGTCACCACGGGTAGCCGCCAGACAGTACATAGGCTATGTAACTGTAGCTGCCTACACCATCCCCATGCTGTCCGTCGGCTGCCGCCTCTCCCCCTGCGGAGCGGAGTGGAACCGCAAGTTACTGGTCAGCCAGAACCGTAAGCAGGACCAAACACCAAACCTTTCAGTTTTGCTATTCTGAGTTTAGATTTCGTATCTATTCCAACGATAATCAGAGGATTTTTGTTATCTCCGCTTCCGAACAAAATATCACTGCGGTAAAACCCATCCTTTAGTGGTTCCACCACCTGAAGGTAGGCGGGATTCGCTCCTATAACAGACCCATAGTTGCCACATACCGAGCAGAAGTCTTCAAATCTGGTACCTCTCCGTACCGGGTCAAAAGCCACCTCAGACATGACAATGAGGTGAAAATACTCAGGGTCTTTAGGAAAGTCGACGAACTGCATTCCTTTATAACCTTGCTGTAAACAGAAGTCTCTAAATTGCCTTGATACAATGGTCTGGCCATCATAGGTCGCTGACAGGTCAGCCTGCCCAGACACTGCCTTACCGATATTCAGTGACTTGGAAGTCTTTTTTAAAGTGTAGTTAGGATTGGCAATAAAGAAGTCCAGCCGATAGCCGCAATGAAGACACTTCGTGAGAGCCACATCCGTAGGCTCGTACATATATGTGCCATTATCGTGACCATCCAAGGTAAAGCCAACAAGATTGTCCACTTTTAAATTCCTTTCGTTAGGGTTGTTGCGCGGTAGCTGTGGGAGGCCCACAGCAGCGTTCTCAAGGCGTCTTAACGGATGTGGCGGAATTGCCTAGCGGGCAGCACAAGCCATCCTCGCAGCTTCTCTTTCGGGGACCGCCTGACGGCGATCGGGACTTCCCGACAGCAGCCATCTTGTTAAGAAAAGGAAGAACTTGTATGCCAATTTTTCATAAAGCAGGACTCGCGCTGGCTGTGCTCGGTGCGCTGGGGCAGACCACCTCAGCACACGCCATGGGCATCACCCTTGCCCCCGGCCCTGCCCCTGTGCCGGAAGCCTCCACCATGGTCAGCCTGAGTCTGCTGCTGGCCCTTGGCCTGGGCGGCGCCGCCGCCCGCAGGAAGCGGATCGCCTAGGCTTCCCCCATTTCAGCGGGCATCTCGGCCCTCCCCTCTTCGGAGGCGAGGGCCTTTTCACGTTTCCGTCCTGCCGATCCCGGCATCAGAGCTGCCCCGGCCAGCAGCAGGGCGCAGAGGCCGACGAACCAGTCCCCCCAGCGCACATAAGGCGTCAAGGTCGCCCGCGACTCGACCCGGCCCCACACCACGGCGGGACGGAACAGGCCCGCCTCGGCCAAGACCCGCCCCGTCGGGTCAACGATTTGCGAGATCCCTGTGGCCGCGCTGCGGACCAGGTAACGGTCCGTCTCGGCCGCTCGCACGGCGGCGATGGCCGAGTGCTGGCGGGCCGCCGCCGTGCGCCCGAACCAGGCATCGTCGGTGGAGATGACCAGCAGGCCCGCCCCGCGCGCCACCTGCTCGCGCAGGAAGCGGGGGTAGGAGGACTCGAAGCAGACAGTGGCGCCGATCGGCCCGATGCCCGGCCCGCCATCCAGCAGCATCTGCGTGTCTGCGCCCGCCTTCATGTCCGATGGCGTGACATGGAGTGCTTTCAGGAACGGGAACCGGGCGACGCCCGGCACAAACTCGCCGAACGGGACAAGCTGGCGCTTCTGGTAGCTGCCGGTCACATTCCCCTGTGCATCCATCAAGAACAGGCTGTTGGCGCTCTTGTGCAGACTGCCGTCGAACTCCACACCGCCGATGACCATCGCCTGGTGCGCGCGGTAAGCCTGCGCCTGGGTGCGCTGCCGTGCCCCTTCATCGCTGAGCAGATAACCTGGGAACGCGGTTTCGGGCCAGACGACGAGGGTCGCCCCATGCGCCGCCGCCTCCCGGCTCTGGCCTAGGAAGGTTCGCATCACATGCTCGACATAGGCGGGGTCCTGGGGCACGTCCTGGATGATGTTCCCCTGCAAAGCGGCGGCGACGAAGGTGGGCCGCAGGCGCTCCCCCCGGATCGTCAGCGCGCCGTAGACCAGTGTGAGCACGACCAGGCCGGCCGTCGCCCCCGCGAATACGCCGACGCGACGCGCCTTCAGCGTCTCCGCTAGGGCGACATTGACGAGGACGAGGAGGAACGCCAGGCCCCAGATGCCGGTCAGCTTGGTCACCTGCAGGAGCATCAGGGCGAGGTGCTGGGTGTAGGCCAGGTCGCCCCAGCCCAGGGCCAGTGTCCCCGACTGGCGCCACCACTCGACGATGGCCCACAGGGCGGGAACGCCCAAACGAAAGGCCCAGGGGCTGGGGCGGGTGCGGAGCCACTGCGCGCCGACGGCCCAGACGCCGAGGTAGAAGGCCTGGTAGAGAGTGACGAGCACCCATCCGAGTGTGCTGAGGGCAGGTCCGATGAGGTGTGCGGCGAAGAGGATGATCCAGTAGGCCATGACGCCGAGGAAGCAGATGCCGAGGACGATGCCGTGTCCGAAGGCGGCGCGGCGGCTGCGAAACGGGAAGAGGGTGAGGAAGGGGACCAGCCCGATCCAGGCAAGCCAGCCCCAGTCGAGGTGGGGGAGGGCGCCGGCCAGCAGCAGGCCGGAAAGGGCGGCCAGCCCGAGGCTTTTCCCTAAGCGCGCGTGGCTGCCATCTGTGCGGGTGGGGGAGGGCAGGGGGACAAGTGACACTACGTAGGGGCGGGGTCCACCCGCCCACTTATCAGATGCTTGCTTATCAGATGCTTGCTTATCAGATGCCTGTCCCCGAGTTGTCAATGCGGCCCCGTTCCTGCTATAATGACCTGATGCAAACGCCTGAAGACCTGCCGGGAAACCCGACGAAAGACACTCCGAAGATCACCCGCCGGACCCTGCTCCTGGCGGTGCCTGCACTGCTGCTGGCCGGCTGCGCCAAAGCGCCCAGCGGGGGCATCACCAGCCCGTCGTCCGGCCCGCAGCTTCTCGTCACCATGACGGTCGCGGGTAAGATCAATTCCTCTTACTATTACTACATTCTGTTCAATGTCAACAACACGCCGAGCGCGGGCAACTCCGCGACGACCGGCCCGGTCCCCGTCGTCGCGCCTCCCTATGTCAACGGCTTCGCGGCGGGCGCATTCACCAACTATGTCGAGTATAATCAGGGCGTTCCCGGCGGCACCAGCTTCGGATTTTACAGCATTGATGCCGCCCTGCGCCAGCCGAACTATCTCGGTTCGAGCGGCTACCTGGTGACCTCCAAGGTCTCCGGCGGCACGCTCTCCTTCCAGCTCCCGCTCGCTTTCCTGGCAACCTCGACCATCCCTGTGGACCAGATCCAGACATTGCAGGTCAACTTCATCACCACCAACGCCGTCCAGGTCGTCGGGAACGACTTCAGCACGCCCAAATACTTCGACGCGCTTTCCACGCCGGACATCGCCGGCAACAGCTTCGTCAACATCTTTGTCCGCAACACGCTCGGCGGACCGATCCAGCAGCTAAACTATCTCAACACCGACCGGAACATCGAGGGCAGCGGCGATGTCGCGCAATTCGTCAACGGCGTGCCCATCATCGTCTCCGGCGTCCAGAACGGGGTGACTATCGCCGACCTGGACATCATCGACTTCACGATCCGCTTGAACTTGTAGTAGCCCGCTGCACGGAAATTATACCCCATGGTCAAACGCATGGACCGCTATCTGCTCGGCGAGATGGTGCTGCCGTTCGTCGGCGGCATCCTGCTCATCGTCGTCATGCTGGTCGGCAACACTTTGTTCCCACTGATTGAGGACATCGTCCGCAACGGCATCCCCCCGCTGATCGTCGCCCGGCTGATCGTCTTCAACATCCCTATCCTGATCCCGCTGACGCTGCCGCCCGGCGTCGCGCTGGCCTCCGCCTGGGCCGTCAACCGCATGGCGCGCGACTCGGAGATCACGCCTATCCGCATGGCGGGCGTCCCGCTGCGGCGCTTATTCCTGCCGATCATCGTCGTCGGCCTACTCGCCAGCGGGGCGTCCTTCCTGGTCGGCGACCGGGTCGTCCCGCCGGCCTGGCGCGAGTTTCAGAAGACGCAGAGCCAGATGTTTTCCTATGCCTTGCAGTCCTCCCCGGCCCTGGCTTCCAACAAGGTCTTCACGTTCCAGGACTACTCGTTCCACATCCGCGATGTCCATAAAGACCCTGGAGGCCGGCCAGACAAACTGGTCATGGAAGGGGTGACTGTCTACCAGAACTCGGCCCAGCCGGGCGGCTTTCCCACGCTGTATACCGCCCGGAGCGCCGATGATGACCGCGATGTGTTCACACTGCATGATGCCGATATCATCACATTCGACCAATCCGGCATGGTCAGCCTGGAGATGCGTCAGAAGAGCCTCACCCTGAACCTGCAAGTGCCCCTGGCGAGTCTTTCGCAGGCGACGGTGGGGACATTGGACGATCTGACGATGGCCCAGCTTGGGACTCAGATGGACGCCCTGGCCCGCACCGGCCAGGACAATACCGCCGTTGCTTTCAGCTACTATGCCAAGCTCGGCCTGCCCTTTCTCTGCCTCTCCTTCGCGCTGTGCGCCCCGCCTCTTGCCTTGCGCTTCGCGCGGGCGGGGGCGTATATGGGCATCTTCCTCTCGATCATCATGGTGTGGGTGGCCTGGAACACCCTGCTCCTGACCAAGATACTCGGGCTGGCCGGCAAAATGCCGCCGTCGCTTGCCGCCTGGTCGCCCGCCCTGCTGTTCGCCGTTTTGGGTGTGTATCTTCTATGGCGGGCGGAGTGATCCTCTCCCCGCGACAAGCCGCGACCCTCCCCTCGGAGGGATCTGATCCTCTCCCCGGCGCAAGCGCCGACCCTCCCCTCGAAGGGAAGGGTGGGTGAAAGGGGGTTTGACTGGTCTGGTCGTGGGCCT
>JANLUQ010000261.1:0-11985 GCA_031363565.1 Armatimonadota bacterium
GGTGTGTGTGGAGAACACGCACAACGCGGGAGGCGGGACGGTCTGGACGCGGGAGGAGCTGGAAGACGTCGCAGGGGCGGCGCGGGAGCAGGACCTGCTGATGCATCTGGATGGGGCACGGCTGATGAACGCGGTGGCGGCTGGGGGGCAGCCCGCGCGGGAAGTGGTGGCAGCGTTCGACAGCGTGACTTTGTGCCTGTCCAAAGGGCTGGGCTGCCCGGTGGGGGCGGTGCTGGCGGGATCGCGGGCGTTTATCGAGGCGGCCTGGCGGCCCAAGCATCAACTGGGCGGCGCGATGCGTCAGTCGGGGGTGCTGGCGGCGGCGGGACTGTATGCCTTGGAGCATAACCTGGGGCGTCTGCACGAGGACCACGCGAACGCGCGGCGGCTGGCGGAGGGGCTGGCGGAGATACCCCGTATAAAGATAGACACGGCGCGGGTGCAGTCTAACCTGGTGTTTTTCAGCGTGAACGGGCTGACGGGGGATGAGGCGCGGGCGCAGATGGAAGCGCGCGGGGTGCGCCTGAGCGGGTCGTATGGGACTCTGCGGGCGGTGACGCATTTGGATGTGTCGGGGGAAGATGTGGAGAGGGCGATTGCGGGGGCGCAGGAGGCTTGGGGCAATTGAGAGTTGGACCTGGCGACTGAAGTCGCGGCAACCAGGGCGCGAAACCTGCCTTCGCAGGTTAGGAACAGACAAATTGGGGACGCAGTTAGACAGGACGGGGCATGGACATCAGCGTGATCGGGGCGGGCGGAGCCATCGGGCGGGAGATCGTGGCACAGCTCGTGGCGGGGCGGGTGCTGCGTCCGACTGAGCGGCTGCAACTGGTCGGGCGGCGGGGGGGTGCCTCGGAGCGGGTGCTGTTCGGGCTGCGGTCGGATCTGACCGATGCCTATGCCGAGAACGCGCCGCAGATGGATATCGCGCTGGGGCCGGAAGAGGTGGTCGGGGACCTAATCGTCGTGGCGGCGGGGGCGACGCCGGGACCGGGCGCGGGCGGGACGATGTCGCGCGACGACGTGGCGCTGGCGAACCTGCCGGTCTTCGACGCGCTGGCGCGGGCGCTGGCGCGCTACGGGCAGGGCCGGGAAGTAGTGATCATGGTGACCAACCCAGTCGAGCTGGGGGTCACGGTCATGGCGCGGCACCTGGGGGCGCGGCGTGTCATCGGTATCGGGGCGTATTCGGACAGCCTGCGCTTCCGGCGCGAGATCGCCGCCGATCTGGGGGTGCCGCGCCAGCTCGTCTCAGGCTATGTGGTGGGCGAGCATGGGACGAACTTGGTCTCTTTATGGAGCAGTGTCCGGGTGTACGGCCTGGACGACGCGGAGACGGGGGCGGCGGTCCGCTCGCTGCGGGGAGGCGGGACGGCATCGGACTTCCTCGCCCGCGTAGCGGGGGCGCGCGAGTCGGTCCAGCACCTCTTTTTGAGTGACACGCGGGCGGCCTTCGAGGCGGTCGAGACGATGCCTCCCGATGTGCGGGTTCAGCTCAAGCCTGAACTGACGCATCTTTCGGGGTCGCGCACGGTGATGGCGACGGCGAATGTGACCGTGGACATGGTGCGGCAGATGATGGAAGGGCGTGAGATGAGCGTCGCAGGTCAGGTGATGCTGGAAGGCGAGGGGGTCTACGGCATCCGGGGGGCGCTGGGGATGCCGCTGATCGTCTCGCATCAAGGGGTGGTGCGCGTCCTGGCCCCGCCGGTGTGGCAGGAGGAGGCGCGTGCCCTGCATGAAGCGGCAGCGGCCATCAGCGAGAAGGTGGCGCGCTGGACGGCGTAGGAATCGCCGGCTGATGCTACTCCCCGCGCTGGTGCTCCTACCCCGCACTGATGCTCCTACCCCGCCGCGCGAGCGCGTCACCCCTCCCTCGAAGGGAAGGGTTTCGGAGAGCAGACACAGTCGGCCGGCGGGGTGGGAACGCCAACGGAGGGTGGGGCGCCGGGCGGGTTTTCGGCTACAGGTATCTTATGGACAAGTGGATCTTTCAACTCAAGCTGCGGAACCGGTCCGGCGTCCTGCTGTCGCTGACCTCACTGTTCGCCGACCGGGGCGTCTCCATCGAGAGCCTGACCGCCCATGCCGGGGTCTGGCCGGGGCCGGCCTGCGGCACCGCCATTTTGACCTTCGCGGCGTCTCCGGCCAAGAAGGATCACCTCGCCCGGCTTCTGGGCCGGCTGGCGGCAGTTCAGGAGCTGACCGAGTACCGCTACGAGGATGCCGCACACGCCCGCAAGTCCGCGCTGGCCCGTGTCACGCTGGGTGCCGACGAGTTGACTTCGGGCCTGCCCCCCGGCGTCCTGTGCGACATCGTTTCCGCCGAGGGGGGACATACGCTGGCCTTGCTACTTGGTCCGCCGCACCTGCTGGATACGACTTTGGACGGGCTGGCGGCGCGCGGGGAGTTGCTGGAAGTGGACTCGACGGTGATCGTGGTGTGAGAGGAGGAAGGGCCGGGCGGTTGAAACCGCGACAACAAGTTCACGAAACCTGCCTTCGCAGGTTCAGAGCAAGTCGCTCAGGCCTTGCCGTTCATCTTGTAGACGAAGGCCAGGACCTCGGCGACGGCGCGGAACAGCTCGGGAGGGATCTGCTGGCCGATGTCGAGGGTCGCCAGTGCGCCGGCGAGGGCGGGGTCCTGGCGGAGTGGGACATCGCTTTCGCGAGCGATTCGCAGGATCTCTTCGGCGATAAAGCCTTCGCCTTTGGCGACGATCTTGGGGGCCGTGCCGGTTTCGGACGCATAGCTAAGGGCGATGGCGGTGGTCGGGTCTTGCATTCTTCGGCCCCTCCATGGGCTAAACGTGCTGGTCTTCTTCGGGCTAAACGAATCGATCCACGCAGGCGCGCGGGGTCGAGAGGGTCTCGCCGCCGGGCCAGAGCGGGGGCCATTCGGAGCGCGGGCGGCAGGTGACCTCGCAGGAGGGCCAGCCGGACTTGGCGAAAGCCTCCGCCAGAACCTCCGCGTGCCGGGCCAGCAGACGCGCCGCCGCGGGATTTTCTGCGCCGAGGCGGCAGGTCAGGCTCCCGGAGCGTTTGCTCGTCAGGTCCGCCTGCACGCGGCCCAGGCGGGGCGGCGAGAGCCGCACGGTCACCCGCAGGGCCGACTGGTCTTCCTCTTCACTCCCCGTCTTCCGCTCAGGCTGCCACACGCACATCTCCGCGATTGTATGCAGGCCGTCGAAGGCGAGAGGCAGGGCGAAATACAGCGGCGTCTCAGGCCGCCCGACGTGGGCCGTCAGCGATGCCTGGTTTAATAGCTGCTGTCCTTCCAGCAGGGACGCCAAGCCGTCCGCCTCACCCCGCAGAGCACGGTCGCCCGAGGACTGCGCCAGCCGCAGCAGGGCCGTCCGTAGATCGGCGACCGGCAGGCTTTCCCGACCATCAATCACCGCAAGCACCCGGTTCTCCGTGCTGCGCCCGATCTGGAGCATCATCTCGCGCAGGTGCCGCGTTTGTGCTTCGGGGTTGGTCGCGGCCTCTACGCCCAGGCCCAGCCACATGCGGACTTGCTCCGGCAGAGCGCCCCGCCCCGGATGGTCGCCCGGCGCGTTTAAGACGGCGGTCAGCGCCCGCAGGGCGTCCGGCGAAGTCGGCAGGGCCAGGGTCTTCGCCAGGACATAAGCCTGCGGAGACGTGCCGGGCGCGCGGGCAAGGTCGGCGTGGGCCTCGGTCAGCGAGGCGACCGTGAGCGGCAGGCCCGCCTGCACGAGTGCTTCGGCCAGTGCAACGTCCGCGTCCGCCGCCGCCATTCCCATCTCCAGCAGGGCATCACGCACCCGGCCGGGCGTCACGGCTCCCGCCACGGCCGACACGACAGGCAGCGGCAGCGCGGCCTGCGCGATGCGTTCGAGCAATCCGAACGCCGCCGAAGCGGATGTCCCCAATGTCGCTGCTAATGTCGGTTGTATGTGCATGGTGCTGAAAAGCGCAGGAAGAGCGGGCTAAAGCGCCGAACTAGTGCCAATGCTTTATTGTCGGCAGGTTTCGGCCCTCTTCTCAGTCCTTTTCGTCCTTGCGCTTTGTTTTCTGCTGTCCGCCGCAAACGCCATGCCCTCCGCCATCATCACCGATACGCACACCGACAAGGCGATCTCGGAGAACGTTCTGCTGGACCGTCTGGGGCAGGCCGATGTCGTTTTCCTTGGGGAGCGGCACACCGACCCAGCGACACACGCCTTGGAACTGGCTATCTTGGAGGGTCTGCACAAGTGCGCGGGCGCGCGCCTGGCGCTGGGGATGGAGATGTGGGAGCGGGACGTTCAGCCTGCCCTCGACGCCTATCTGCACGGGCGGACGGACGAGGCGGCCTTCCTAAAAACGGCCCGGCCCTGGTCGAACTACCAGAGAGACTACCGGCCCCTGGTCGAGTACGCGAAAGCGCATGGCATCCCTGTCCTCGCCTCCAATGTCCCCCAACCCATCGCCTCCGCCGTCGGCAAGCGGGGATTGGATGCACTCGCGGATGCCCCTCCCGGTCAGGCTGCTGCTCCGGTGCAGGCCCCACACGACGGCGCATGGCTGCGCTTCAAGGCTGTTATGGAGTCGATGGGCAGCGCGCATGGCGCAGCGGCGATGGACGCGGCGACGGTGGCCCGCTTCTACGAGGCCCAGGTCGTGCGGGACGAGACGATGGCCGAGAGCATCACGCGCCGATTGGAGGCCGCGCCTAATTGGCTGGTGCTGCATCTCAACGGCCAGTTCCATTCGGACTATGGGGACGGCATCCCCCGCCGCGTTTTGTGGCGTCGGCCATTGACAAAGATCATCATCGTCTCGGTCGTGCCGGTGGCCGATGTGAAAAAGGCCCCGCCGCCAGTGGACAAGGAGCTCGCTGATTACATCGTGCTGGTGGGCGCGCCACCGGGCAGGCGATAGCGTCGTTTGCTCGCCAGATTGCGAGGTATAATGGGTCTGGCAGTGAGCAGCGGACTACGACTCATCCATGACAACCAAAGAACTGATCCACCGGATATGTGAGCGACCGACTATGTTTGTCGAAGATGGCAAATTTCGGTCAGTAGCCATGTTTTTAGATGGGTATGATTGGACTCTTTGGCAGGTATGCGGGAAAGAGCGTGATGAAACTGATCTAGGCGGTTTTCGTGTCTGGATTGCTGATCGGTGCTGGGAGAGTAAAAGGCTGCCGCGCAACACGGGCTGGTCGTTTTATATTCGGAAGCTGTACCCGGAGGATAGCGAGGCGCTTGAGCGCCTACCTCCCTTGTTCGACGAGTATTTGACATGGTGGTCCAGCCATGAACCACGCGAACTTCAGGAACGATGGATGTGACCGAAGCAAAGTAGGTCCGGACATTCGTAGAGGAAAATATGGAAACAACACTCGAACCCGAGACAGAGGCATTATTGCGGGTTGTTGCTGCCCGTCGTGGCTTGACGCCTGAGCAGACGGTAGATACTCTCCTCATGGAGCAGGAACAAGTGTTAGCCGAACTCCGGGCCAGCGAAGAAGACCATGAGGCCGGACGCAGCATGACGATTGACGAGTACAGGGCCAGCGCGATGGCGAGGCGGCAAGCGCGCGATGGCGTGAAGGATAATCAATGATTGACCCCAAAGTTTATCGCGAGATGGGCCTGAACGACTCGGAGTACGCCCTTGTGCTGGAAGCGCTTGGGCGGGAGCCGACGATCACCGAACTCGGCATGTATGCCGTGATGTGGTCGGAGCACTGCGGCTACAAGTATTCCCGGCCGGTCCTGCGCCTGTTCAAGAAGTACAAAGAGGCGATGGATACGGGCGCGGTGGAGAATGCGGGCGTTATTGACATCGGCGATAATATCGGCATCGTGATGAAGATGGAGTCGCACAACCACCCCTCCGCCGTGGAGCCGTTCCAGGGGGCGGCCACGGGGGTCGGCGGTATCCTGCGCGACATCTTCACGATGGGGGCACGGCCCGTCGCCATCCTGAACAGCCTGCGCTTCGGGCCGATTGACAAAGAGAGCGGCGATGACCGCACACGGTATCTGTTCGAGCGCGTCGTCGAGGGGATCAGTCATTACGGGAATTCGGTTGGTGTACCCACCGTGGGCGGCGAGATTTATTTCCATCCGTCCTATACGGGCAACCCGCTGGTCAATGCGATGGCGGTGGGGGTCGTACCCTTAGATAAGATCGCTTCGGCGGAGTCGAAGGGGATCGGGAACCCGGTGCTGTATGTCGGGTCGGCGACGGGCAAGGACGGGATTCATGGGGCAACGTTCGCCTCGGTCGAGCTGGGGCCGGACTCGGAGAGCAAGCGGCCCAATGTGCAGATGGGGGACCCGTTCGCCGAGAAGCTGCTGATCGAGGCGACACTGGAAGCGCTGGCGACGGGGTTTGTGGTCGGCATCCAGGACATGGGGGCGGCGGGACTGACCTGCTCGACGTGCGAGATGTCCGCCAAGGGCGGGGTCGGCATGGATGTGGATGTGCGGGCGGTCCCGCAGCGCGAGGCGGGCATGACGGCCTACGAGATCATGCTATCCGAGTCGCAGGAGCGGATGCTGGCGGTGATCGAGAGGGGCCGCGAGGGCGAGGTCGCCGCCGTGTTCCACAAGTGGGGCCTGAACGCGGTGGTCATCGGCACGGTCACGGACACGGGCATGGTGATCATCCGGGACGGCGAAACGGTGGCGGCGAATGTCCCCGCGAGATCGCTGACCGATGACTGCCCGACCTATTCGCTGGCTGCTGCCGAGCCAGCTTATATCAAAGAGGTCCAGTCGGCGGACCTTTCGGGGCTGGCCGAGCCGGAGGACTACAATGCTGTCCTGCTGAGGCTGCTGGCATCGCCATCTATCGCCTCCAAGCGCTGGGTCTATGACCAGTATGACTCGATGGTGCAGACGCAGACGACGGTGCTGCCGGGCGCGGCAGACGCCGCCGTGCTGCGGCTCCGAGGCAGCGGCGGCAAGGGGATCGCGCTGACGACGGACTGCAACCCACGCTACTGTTATCTGGATCCCTATGAGGGCGCGCGGATCGCAGTCGCCGAGGCCGCGCGCAACCTGAGCTGCGTGGGCGCGACGCCGCTTGCAGTGACGGACTGCCTGAACTTCGCCTCCCCGGAGAAGCCGGAGGGCTTCTGGCAGTTCCGCCGGGCGGTCGAGGGGTTGGCGGACGCCTGCGAGGCCTTGGGTACGCCGGTCATTTCGGGGAACGTCTCGTTTTATAACGAGACGCCGGAGCGGGCCATCCATCCCACCCCAACGGTCGGCATGGTCGGGCTGCTGCCGGATGCGGACAAGCGGGTGACGCTGGGGTTTAAAGACGAAGGCGACGAAATCTATGTCATCGGCGGCGGGGAGCCGACGCTTGGGGGGAGTGAGTACCTGGCCGTCATCCATGGGCAGGAGGTCGGCAGGCCGCCCGCGCTCGACATGGAGGCCGAGAAGAAGCTGCAAGCGTTCCTGCGCGAAGCAATTGGTCAGGGGCTGCTGCAATCCGCGCATGACGTGTCTGATGGCGGCCTGAGCGTCGCACTGGCAGAGTGCTGCCTGGCTGAGGGCAGAGGTGGTGCCATCGAGTTATTCGGCCCGGTCAGAGCAGTGCATCTGTTCGGGGAGCGGTGTTCAGTAGCGGTCATCAGCTTCGCCCCGAGCAGCAAACCACAGGTCAGCGCCCTCCGCGACAAGCATGGGATTAGCGGCTCCAATCTTGGAACAGTCGGCGGGGGAAGTCTCACGATCACCGTTGGCTTGCAGGCTGTCCTTTCACTCCCCATCGCCGACCTCCGTGCTGCTTATGAGGGCGCGATCCCGGCGGCGATGGAAGCGGGGACTGGGACAGCCTGATAGTCCCGGCCCTTCAGGGCGGGTGGGGCCAAAACGGGGGCGAACCATGGGTTCACCCCCGTTTTGTATGCAAGCCTGGTTACAGGGAAGAAAATATCGGACGATTGTCTTATGATTAATAGTCTTTGGCACGATAATTGCTAGTCAGTGCAGTCAGACTCCTAGTAGGTCCTGCTAGAATTACCGGGTTTCTCGTCTCAGATTATTCCGGTCAGGAGACACACGAAACTATGCTACATCTACAGGCTACGGACATGCAGTTATTCGTTCATCTCACCTGGAAGACACAGGATGGCCGCCCGTTTCTGGGCAATGATCAGCTTCGGCAGGCTGCCATCCGTGCCGTGACGGCCCGCATCCGTTCCCACTTCTGCCAGGTCCTCGCAATCAGCGCAACCGCCTGTCAGATAGACATGGTGGTGAGCTTCCCCGCCTCACTCTCCGTCACCGACCTGCTCCGCATCGCGCATGGGGCCGCGCAGGAGGCCCTGACCAGGCTGCAACAGACGATGACCGGCAGATTCCGGGAGATGCCCCGCTACTGGGGGCCGGGTTACACGGCATACACCTTGAATGCCGCTGAGGCAGCCCAAGCGCAGACGTACCTCCGGCAGCGGCTCGCCGCCTAGCCGTTCTTAGAGTGTGTATAAGAAGGGGATCGGGCGACTGAAGTCGCGGCAGCGAAGGCACGAAACCTGCCTTCGCAGGTTCGGAGTCTGAGTCCACGAAGGTGGACTTCGTGCTGCTATTGCTGCGGTTTCAACCGCCCGCAAGACTGAATGCCCCTGCATCCCACGCGCCGAGCAGGAAAAGGGGCGCGTGACGGCGAATCGGCGGGACATGGACACAATCCCTCTCCTCTTCGATACCGACATCGGCTCGGACATTGACGATGCGGTGGCGCTGGCCTACCTGTTGCGTCAGCCGCGCTGCGAGCTGTTAGGCATCACAACCGTCACCGGCGAACCGGAGAAGCGGGCGGCTTTGGCGGACGCCATTGTTGCCGCATCCGGGCGCGGGGACGTGCCGGTCCATGTCGGGCTGGCCGCACCGCTCCTCATCGCACCGCTCCAGCCGCAGGCCGCGCAGGCGGAGGTCCTGACGGGGCGGGCGCATCGGACATTCGGACCGCGCCCCACGGCAATAGACTTCCTGCGTGAGACGATCCGCGCGCGCCCCGGCGAAATCACCCTACTCGCCACTGGGCCGTTCACGAACCTCGCCGTCCTGTTCGCGCTGGACCCGGAGATTCCCAGCCTGCTCAAGCAGCTCGTTGTCATGGGCGGCGTCTATTACACGCGCGGCTATGACCAGACGAACGCCGAGTGGAACATCCGCAATGATCCCCACGCCACTGCCATCGTCTTCAATGCACCCGTGCCCCGGTTGGTAGCCGTTGGCTTGGATGTGACGATGCAGTGCCGGATGCCATCGGAGGAGGTCCGCGCGCGGTTCGCGCAGGTAGGGCCGCCGCTGGATTTGGTTTTGGACATGGCCGAAGTCTGGTTTCGGCACACCTCACAGATCACATTCCACGACCCGCTGGCGGCGGCATTGATCTTCGAACCATCGCTGTGCGCGCTGGAAGCCCAGCGAATCGAGGTCGAATTGACCAGCCCGCGCGGGTTGGGGCAGACGTATTTTGACGACAATGCCCCCCGGAAGCCGCACGAGGTCGCGATATCGGTGAAGGCAGAGGCCTTCTTTGACCACTACTTCGCGACGGTGGGCGGGTGAATCCGAAGAGGCGCGCATTCGGCGTCGGCGAATCAGGTATAATACTTGCCGTATGCTTGATGTAGAAACAAACCTTAACGCGGGGAACTGGGACCCGGCAGCGGATGACGACGCGCCCCGCGAGGAGTGCGGCGTCTTCGGCATTTATGCGCCGGGCGAGGACGTGGCTCGTCTGACCTATTTCGGGCTGTTCGCCTTGCAGCACCGGGGCCAGGAGTCGGCGGGGATCATGGTCTCCGACGGGCACCGGGTCAAGTGGTACAAGGAGATGGGGCTGGTGACGCAGATCTTCGATGAGCGCACCCTGTCCCAGCTTCAGGGCCATATCGCCATCGGCCACACCCGCTATTCCACGACAGGTTCGAGCATCCTGCGGAACGCCCAGCCTTTGCACTGCGCCTGGGGCGACGGGACGGTCGCGGTCGCGCACAACGGCAACCTGATCAACACGGAAGAACTGCGGGCGGAGATGGAGGCCCAGGGCGTCCCCTTCGAGACCACCAATGACAGCGAGGTCATCGCCCGGATGATTGCCACCCAGCAGGACAAATCGCTGGAGGATGCGATCGCCCACACGATGAGTCGCCTGGTGGGGGCCTACTCGGTGGTCATCCTGACCGAGAACGCCCTGATCGCGATTCGTGACCCGGTCGGCAACCGCCCGCTCTGCCTGGGCCTGCACGACGGCAAGAATTATGTCCTGGCCTCCGAAACGTGCGCGCTGAACACGGTGGGGGCGCAGTTCATCCGCGAGGTCGAGCCGGGCGAGATGATCATCATTGATAAGGACGGGATGCGCGAGCGTCAGGTGACGCCTGTCACGCGGCGCGCGACCTGTATGCTGGAGTTCATCTACTTCGCCCGCCCGGACAGCACGCTCTACGGGCGCGGCCTGCATGACTGCCGCCGCCGGATGGGGCAGGAGCTGGCGAAGGAGCACCCGGTCGAGGGGGCACACATGGTCATGCCTATCCCGGACACGGGGACACCTGCCGCCATCGGCTTTGCCGAGGCCAGCGGCATTCCTTACGGCGAGGGCGTGGTCAAGAACCGCTACATCCAGCGGACGTTCATCCAGCCCGACCAGAGGATGCGCGAGGCGGGCGTCCGCATGAAACTGATGCCGATCAAGGAGGCGCTGGCTGGAAAGCGGATCGTGATGGTGGACGACAGCATCGTCCGGGGCACGACGACCGGCCAGGTGGTCAAACTGCTGTTCGATGCCGGGGCCGCCGAGGTGCATGTCCGTATCACCGCCCCGCCGGTCCAGTACCCGTGCTTCTACGGCATTGACATGGCAAACCAGCAGGACTTGGTCGCCGCCAAGTATACGATCGAGGAGATCCGGCAGATGATCGGGGCGACGAGCCTGGGCTATTTGAGCCTGAACGGGGTGGCTCGCGCCATCGGCATCCACAAGGACAAGTTCTGCCGGGCGTGTTTCGATGGCAAGTACCCCATCGAGATCCCGCCGCATGTGCGGGTCTCCAAGTTCGCTTTGGAGATGCCGGTCAACGCGAAGTAGAGGCCCAGAAGAAGTAGAGGCCTCCAGAGACACAAAACCCGCCCAGTGCAGATGCACGGGCGGGTTTCGTGTTCAAGCCCCGCCGTGAACGGCAGGTCTAGCGGGCGAAGCGCCGACCCCCCAGCGGGCGGAGGATAAAACAGCCCCGAGAAGGCCCAGGCGTACATCAGTCCCGAATATTAATGCATGGTCCGAAGAGGTAAGGGAGCCAGGAACTGAGCACGCAGGAAGTCTACCTTCTCTTGATGCTCGGAAGCCCACTTCTTCCAGAAGGTGACGTACTTGTCTCCATCGTCGTGAAAGAGAACCGTGCCGGGGTACTCCGGCGTATTGGTGGCTGTGTATAACGCCGTCACGATGCTATACCGTGCGCCAGGGTCAGGATCATCTAAGTGTTCCAGCAGGAACGGGGCGGCAAGCGGGTCCGCCGACTCGCGCAGAGACTCCGCCGCTTGCGACCTCACGTTCGGATTCGTGTCGCCTAGCACGCCCACTAGCGCCCTTGTCGCGTCCGGGTTGCGGTACTGGCCGAAGACACCGGCGGCCATCCCTTGTTCGCCCGGCTTGTACTGCTTGTCCGCGAGCTTGGCGAGGGCCGGGATCACGTCTACATCCTGGAGGCGGCCCGCCGCAGAAATGGCCTGGTCACGAAGGTCGGCATCGCTGTTCGTTGTCAGCTTCAGGACGGCGGGCAGTATCCTCGCCCGGATGAACGCCTCCAGGCTGGAGGAGGGACTGTCCGCCATTAGGGCCTCCCCCAGAGCAGTACGGCGGTTGACTGCCCCTGTATCCACCCAGACGCCGGCTTTGGCGTAGAGGAGAATACCGACGCTCCCGATCCTGTTCAAACACTCCATCTTCACCGGCTTGCTGTCGGAGCCGAGGGCATCCGTGAGCGCCAGAAGCACCGCGCGCAGG